>JAHWJF010000370.1 GCA_019348515.1 Chloroflexota bacterium
CTTCCGATCTGATGCCGAATCCAGGTCGTCGACGACGATAACGACGAAATTGGGCTGAGTAGTCGCCGAGCCATATGACAACGTCGGCTGGCTCGCCGTGATCGTGCCCAACCCCAAGAGCAGCGCCAGGAGCACAAGGATTCGCGGCCTCACCACGGTGCGCTCCTCAGCATCGGTATCGACTCGTTCACAGCTCACACGCTAAAAAGATGGTCCGTGCCGGCGCCGCTCGTTCAGTGATGTACTCGGAAGCAGCTTCGTGAAGATCACCAAGGTAGGCGAGGGCCATCTGGCGTGCTACGTCTAGGACATCTTCCCATTCTGACCTGGAAAGCCATCGACGGTTCGGGCCGGTTGACTCGCCCGCAGAGGGCGGATCGGGCATCGCCAAGACTGGCCGTTCCATCTGTTTGCTCCTGACCGGCTGATCGAGGCCGCGACCTGGAGTTTACCCGCGAAAATGCCGATGGGGAGGATCAGGGAACGACACCGTGAGCGCCGGCTGACCACGGTCGTTCGTCACGACATATCCCGGGAGTCCGCGGGCGTGACCGCTTCCCGCCTCTCATCCATCATCTGGCTGTCGGCTATCAGTCCAAGACGGCAAGACGGCAAGACGAGAATATACCGATAGCCGAAAGCTCATAGCCGATAGCTCATAGCCACAGGAGGGCATGTGAACGATTCGATCGCCTTTCATTCCGCTCAGGAGCTCCGAGCTCTGTACGGCGCGAGGAAGCTCTCGCCCGTTGACGTCGCGCGCACGCTCCTCGCGCGTATCGAGCGCATCAATCCGTTGCTCAACGCATTCACCGTCGTCACTCCGGAATTGGCGCTAGAGCAGGCTCAGGCCGCCGAGCGTTCGTACGCTAGGGGCGACGCGGCGGCGTTGGCCGGCATACCGGTCTCGATCAAGGATCTGACGCCAACTCGTGGCATCCGCACCACACGAGGTTCGCTGGTCGATCCCGACTGGGTGCCGGCGGATGATGCCCCTGTGGTCGAACGGTTGTATGCAGCGGGCGCCGTCATGCTGGGCAAGACCAATACCCCCGAGCTGGGGTGGAAGGGTGACTCAGGGAACCGCGTATTTGGACCCTCTTTCAACCCGTGGGACGTGAAGAAATCACCCGGTGGGTCCAGCGGTGGCGCCGCGGCCGCCGTCGCGGCCGGGCTTGGTCCGCTCGCCCAGGGAAGCGACGGCGCCGGTTCGATCCGCATTCCGGCTTCATTCTGTGGCATCTTCGGGTTCAAACAGTCGTTTGGTCTGGTGCCGCAGTATCCGCCGAGCGCGGTCGGCGATCTGTCCCACATCGGTCCGATGACGAGAACAGTTGGGGACGCGGCACTGATGCTCGATGCCATGGCTGGCGCCGATCCGCGGGACAGGCTTTCCTGGTCGAGTGGCATCGCGTATGAACATGGTCTCCAGCGCGGTGTCCAGGGCCTCCGCGTCGCGTGGTCGCCAACGCTTGGTTACGCACACGTCAGCCACGACGTGCGGGAGAGCACCAAGCAGGCGGTCATGGTTTTTCAAGAGCTGGGATGCGATATCGAGCAGGTCGATCCTGGTCTACCGGATCCAGCCAACATCCTGGATGTCATCTGGTCTTCCGCGATGGCCGGGTATTTTACGGGACGGCTGGACGATGTTCGGGATCGCCTCGATCCGGGATTGCTCGTGGTTATTGACCGCGCGGCGTCGCTGTCGGCCGCCGACCTGGCCAGCGCATTGCAGCGACGGAACGGTTACTACTCTGGTATGCGCGAATTCATGGAGCGTTTCGACCTGCTGTTGACGCCAACGCTGCCAGTGACGGCGTTCACCGCCGGTATGGATGAACCGGATGGCTGGAGGCGCTCGACCCTCGCCCCGCTGGATTGGACACCGTTCACGTTCCCGTTCAACCTGACCGGCCAGCCGGCGGCGTCGGTGCCGTGTGGATTCGACCGCAATGGCCTGCCAATTGGACTGCAGATTGTTGGCCGATGGCGGGACGACCCGATCGTGCTTCGTGCCGCTGCCGCTTTTGAGGCCGCACGGCCCTGGACTGCTACTAAGCCTCCGCTCCGGTGAGGGGGGAAGCGGGAGGCGGCAGGGGGGAGGACGCCTATTTCCCTTTGCCCCCTTTGTCCCCTCCCCCCTCGCCGGAGCGGCTCGACGTGACAAACACGCCGGCGGCGGCGCCCGCCACCAGTGCGGAATCGACGTCAACCACCCGCGGTCCACGTGGATCGAGCCGGACTGCAACCCGCGTGTCCGAGTCCCGTATCTCGATCTCGCGTTCGCCATCGAACGCGAGGGTGCACCGGCCCATGCCGAGCAGGACGGTTTCGCCATGACCGAGGAGTTTCGCGTCCGCGATTGGCACGTCACGAAGAAGTCCCGGGGCGATGGGGACCATCACAGAGGATGAACCCGTCGCGTCGTCGCCTACCGCGATCCAGGCGCCGAAACACCTGTCACACGATTGCGGGAAGAGCGCGCCACCGATACTGGCGATGCCGATCGCCGAGGCGCTGATGCGGGAGAGCACGATCTCCCGGAGATGCGATGGTTCCCACAGGGCGCGGGCGCCAATCCAGGCCTGCCGCGAGGAGACGACGTCGATCAATGCGATGTCATCCGGGGAGCCGTCGATGTGGACGTCCAGCCGCGCTGCGCGGCGGATTACCCGGCGCTGGCCGGGTCGGTTGCGAGCGACGCCCGTTGCCACCAATCCGGCCGCCAGCCCCGCGAGTGTGCCTTCGACCATGCGCGGAAAGACGTTGTTCGTTCCGGTGGATACAGGGACCAGCGGCACGTCGCCGCAGCCCTTCGCCACCACCCGGTTGGTTCCGTCGCCGCCGAGGGTAACAATGGCACCCGCGCCCAGGTCACGAAGCCGTTGCGCGGCTTCGGTCGAGTCGCTGGCATATCCGAGTACCGGCATTGGGAGTGGAGTCAGGACCAGCCGCGGCTGCAAGTTCGCCGTGGCTGCTGCCCGCTCGACGATGCCGTAGGCGTCAGGGAGATAGGCGACCTCGCTCACGCCGACCGCGTCGAGGCCGAGCAGTACGCGACGGACGATGTTGATTTTCTCGTTGTTATCAAACGCCGAACCATGGGCTACGAGACGCCGGATGTCCTTCCCGGACGCTGGGTTCGCGATGATTCCGACGAGTGCCGGATCCGTCACCGGGGCGGGAGCGTCATCAGCCAGCGGTTCACGATCGCGGAGAAGGCCGGCGCGGCCTCGACCTGAGGCACATGGCCAACGCCTTCCATGACCTCGAGCCAGGACGCGGGAAGAGCGGCCGTTGCGGCAACCGCGTGCGATGCCGGGATCACCCGGTCAACCTCGCCCCAGACGACGAGGACCGGGATCTCCAGCTCCCCTAGTCGATCGACCAAGACATGTCGCTGGCCGTCTCGACTGAAGGCGCTTGCCGCAATGGATTTGACCGCGGCATCTGCACCAGGAGACATGCGAGCGGCCAGCATATCGTCGATGCCTCGTTCGAGGACAAAGCGGCGATCCTGGAAATAGAGCTCCATGAGGCGCCGTGATTCTTCTCGTGACGGGTCGGATTCGACCAGATTGAGCAATTCGCCGCTAATCTCGGGTCCGAGACCGGCGCTGTCGACGAGCACGAGCCCGCGCACGAGCTTCGGCCGATCGAGGGCCAATTGCAGGGCCGTCGCCCCGCCGAGCGAATGTCCAAGCAGGACGGCGGGCGTCAGCTCGAGTTTCTCCAGCACCTCGCCGACCTTGGCGGCGAGGCTTGGGATCGAGTAGTCGGTCACATCTGGCGACGGCTTGTCGCTCGCGCCATGCCCTGGCAGGTCGACGGCCGCGACGCGGTGGGACCCGGCGAAGTCACCGAGGACGCTTGCCCACGTCGACTGTGACCCGCCAAGGCCATGCAGGAAGACCATCGTCTCTGGCGCATCGGGTGGGCCCGCGAGCAGTGTGGCAACGGTGGTTCCGTCCGCAAGCTCCGCAACTGCCGCACGTGGCGCCGCTGCGGCGGCGGCCGTTGCCGCGGCGGCGCGATCGACGTCCTCGCTCGTGACGCGTCCGCCCGGTCCGGTCGCCTCCACGGTCGCCAGGTCTATGCCGAGCTCCCCCGCCCGTTTCCGAGCGGCGGGAGACGCATTGACGCGGCCTCCCGCATCCCGGGTAGCGAGCCGCGCCTCTCGCGACACGGGAGGCGCGGCCGCGCCGGCCGCAACGGCTCCTGCGCCTGAAGAGCCACCGAGGGCCCGCAGCTCTTCTTCCCTGAGCTCTACGGCGGGCGCCGTTATAACAGCCACGGCCCCCATCAC
>JAHWJF010000371.1:0-1562 GCA_019348515.1 Chloroflexota bacterium
GTGCATGGCCGGACTGGTGCCCCCCTACGCTCATATCATCTCCTTGCGTCGTTGGAGTCGCCGTGCCGGGATCCGATTGGGCGAAGGCGTGAAGTGGCACCACCAGGGATGTCCAGGTGGCCGCGACGACCTTGGCAAACGTTCTTCTCCGCATGTCACTTCTCCTCGTTCCCTGTTCTTGACGTGTCGCTCTCTGCTCTGTGAGATAGCGCGCTCGTAGACACGGTCATATCAATCAGACCCGACCGCCGTCACCCCTGCGCGCTGGTCATGGGAAATCTCCGTGACACGGGATAGTCGCCCCGTGCCGCGCGAAATCGACATCGACTCGCGAACCATGTTGGTGGCGCCAGGCCACCATTCCGTACAGGACGCCACCGAGCATGAACGCCGGCCACCAGACGAGGTCGGAGCTGCCGTCGGCGACGAGCCCCGCCACTCCCCGTGCGGTCAGCAACGCCGCTCCCAGCCAGGCCAGGGTGAGCAGCACACGACGGGGGACGGCGCGGCCAAGCGGCGTCACGAGCGCCAGGACCACCAGAACACCGACCGCGCAGAGGAAGACGACGAACAGGTTGTAGCGGATGAACCACGCGCTGCTCATGGCGGCGCGGTAGGCAGTGTCACCACCCGGGAATCCCGCCGAAACGCCGAGCGCCCACCAGACGTGCGGGGCGGCGAAGAGGAGTGTCCAGGCACACGCGACGTAGCTGGACCTCACTGTTGCTCTCAACCTCGCTCAGCCATGGGCGCGTCGAGGAACCGCGTACTCACGGCTAGCAGCATCTCGGCGCCCTCGAAGACGATAGAAACATGCGTTGTGCCGGGGAGGATGGCGAGTTGGGACTTGGGCAGACCGGTCAGATCGCCCGGCACTCCGCCCCCCAGTAGTCGGAACAGCTCAACGACGTGCTCGGGGCGAACGACGTCGGAATCGCCGATGACCAGCAGGGCCGGCGCCGCGATAGCCCGAATCTCGGCTTCCGGCCAGGCATATTCCTGCGCATCGAGATCCTTCAGCTTCTCGACAAGCGTGGGAAAGTCGTCCGGGTTCGGGGCGTTGCGCAGATACGCCTCTTCGAAGGGAGTTCCCGCGAAGATCTCGGGGGTGATCTCCGAGATACCCGCCCAGACCTCGGGGTAGACGCCTTCGGTGGTGTAGGAGACCGAGATGGCGACCAGCTTGCGCACGCGGTCCGGATGGCGCATGGCCATTTGCAACGCCACCCCACCACCCATGCTGTACCCGACGACGTCCGCCTGCGCAATATCGAGGTGCTCCATCATCGCCGCGACGTCGACGGCCATCGGCTCGTAGCGGATCGGGCGGTCGATATCGGCGGTGTGGCCGTGGCCCTGCAACTCGATCGCGATGACTCGCCGGGTCTCAGCCAACGTCGACAGGATTGGTCCCCACAGGTCGATCGTGCCGTAGGCGCCGTGCAGCAGCATCAGCGGCTCTCCCTGGCCGTGGATCTCGTAGTACATCTGGAGACCATGGACCGGGGCGTACCCGGTCTCGACAGCGGTGGCGGTCATCCCATCTCCTTGCGATGATGGCG
>JAHWJF010000371.1:1662-4267 GCA_019348515.1 Chloroflexota bacterium
GCGTACCCGGTCTCGACAGCGGTGGCGGTCATCCCATCTCCTTGCGATGATGGCGTTGCCATCACTTTATCTGCGTCGGTCTGCGCAACGCCCTGTTTCGGCGTTACCAGGGAAATCCCGGCGGCCGTGACGCTCGTTATGAATCTCCGCCGCCGCATGGCGCTTCACTTCCATCGTTGCCGTTCGCCGCTACGTGGGTAGACATTGGCATGTGGCACGGGCGGAACGGGAATCACCCGCGTAGGGGCGACTCCTGCGTCGCCCGCGTCTCAGGCATTCACGTCGCCGGTTCCAATTCCTGGTGTCCACCGACCTACTCCTCCGACTCTCCATCGCCCACTTCGGCTCGTCGCAGCGGGACGAAAGGATCGACCAACAGGATCGAAACTCCGGCACTCACAATCGATCTCCGATGCGGGCCCGCAGCGTGCGTACCGCCTCGTACACGCTGGTGCGGGCCACGGCTTCTGAGCAGCCCAAGGTTGCGGCGATCTCCGCGTAGCTCAGGTCGTGGTACTTGCGCTGCACCAGTGCCACCCGCTGCTGGAGGGGTAGGGCCGCGACGAATGCTTCCACCTCCTGGAGCAGGGTGTGGGAGTCGAGCCGGTCGGTGTGCACCGAGGACGTGCTCCGCACCTCGGCTGCCCGCTCATCATCGCGAGAAACCTCAGGACCGCGGTGGCGGCGGTCGCTCAAAAAGGCATTGGTCGCGATCGTGAAGAGCCAGGCCCGACAGCTCGCGGGCCTATCGACGTCGTCGAAGGCGTGGAAGGCCGTCAACACGGTCTCCTGGTAGAGATTGTCAGCCTCGCCGCGGTCGCGAGTCAGCTGGGCGCCGAAGCGGTAGATGTCTGCCTGGTAGCGAGTCAGCACCTCGTCAAAGGTCGCGCAGCCCACACCCGGGCGCCCGTCAACACGTTCCATATCTCCAAGTCGCTCCGTGCAATGCCTGCGCCTGCCACCCTCGCTCTCTGCCAGGCGCGGCTCGAGCGAGCCAACAGTGCAAACCCTTGCAGTCTGTTTCATGAGTCTGCCGGCCGCCGGCTCTGGTGACTTCCTCCAAATGGGTGATTCGGATGGGTGCTTTTCGCTGGTCATGGTGACTCCCGCCATTGCTAGGCCATCGATCCGGCTTTTGTCGTCACAGCGAACATCCATGACACGTAATCGTCGATCGGCCGGGTCCGAAATCGACCGGGCCCCGCGCCCCCTGTGGACGGTGGTGAGCAGATGTTCACGATCGCCCTCGGCGCCTGCTCGGGTGAAGACCGGAAGGGTGCTGAAGCATCCCGAGAACCCATCAAACTGAAGCGGGCAGCCCGTCAGCTCGCCAGGGGCTCCAGATCGCGGAGAGGGGACGTCTCGTTCGGGCGTACCCCTTGCCGTGTCGCAATCGCGGCCAATTGGGCACGGCTCTCCGCGTCCAGCTTGTTCATGAGTGAGGCGATATGCGTCTTGATCGTGTTGGGAGAGACGAACAGCGCTTCCGCGATCGCTTTGTTGGAGCGCCCCTCGGCCACGAGGGTCAGCACTTCCTGCTCGCGCGGACTGAGCACGTCGGCCAACAGGGGCGAAGCCTGGGCCGCCTCTGGTTCAGGGGCAATGCTGTACGTATCATGCAAAGCCGCCAGCGCCTGATCCAGCAGCTCCGCATAGGTCCGGGCGCGCTGAGCGGCGATTGCCGTGGCAACGACCACGTCCTCCAGCGCGTTGCGCACCTCGACCGTCGCCTGCTGCAAGTCGGCCCGACTGAACTCAGGCGCTCTTCCCAACTGGAGCGGCCTGGAATCCAAGCTATCAAATACGTCTACTCGTGATGCCATCATCGATCCATTCGACACGGCGATTGTTCGTCCTTGCCCCGTATGGCGGTAGCCCATCAGTGGTAGGGCTGACTTCATGTTCCGCCTGGTCAGGACGACCGTCCATTCCCTCCGAGGTAACGGCGCGTGATTCAGATTCCGCGAGATGCACGCCGCAATTCCCGGAGAATCACTCCGTACCCGTCTCCTCCTGGATCGATGGCACGGAATCCGCCTAGTCCTGCCGGAATCAGTCAGAAACCGGACAGTCCCCGTCTCCCATGGTTATGGGAGACGGGGTGGGGATGAGGCTTCTCCTCGACGATGCCTCCCTGCTCACCTAAATCGCGAATCAGCGTGTCCGCGCCGCGTCGAGGAGTTGCTCCGTTCTCCCCGCGACGAGCGCCAGGGTGAGGAGTGCGGAGGCGACGATCGCCGCCACCGTGCGCACGGTGTTCCACGCCGTCCAACGCGGGACGTACCGCGTCCATTGCGTCGCGCCCTCGCTGCTGTCGGGATCGACGGCCGCCAACGCGTTGTTCAGCGGCACGTTGAACAACATCGTCACCAGCACCGCGCCGACGAGATAGACGCCACCGCCCATCAGCCGGAACATGGCTACCGGTTCTCGCCACTTGACCAGGGAGGAGACGATGAGCGCGACGCAGGCCAGCGCAGTGCCGAAGAGCGCGATCATCAAAGGAGGGGTGACGGCCATGACGTTGATCAATTGCATCGCCGCAATGCCGTGCGCCGGACGCACGCGAGCGAGGGCCTTCATCACGAACCCCGAGAACCCGAAG
>JAHWJF010000372.1 GCA_019348515.1 Chloroflexota bacterium
GGGCGTTGATGACCGTCTCCTCCGTCGCGCCTGGTGCGATATCGACATCGATGCCGAGTTCGTCGATCGAGAAGTTGTGCGGGGCCGCGCCATTATTCGGCAATACGACTGTCACGTCGGTGTCCGCCGGGATCGAGAACTCAGCCGGCTCGAAGTAGATGTCGTAGGAGACGACCTCAGCCGTCTGGGCGGGAGCCGCGCTCTCGTCGCCGGTATCCGCTGCGGGCGCGGCCTCGTCGGCTTCCGGGGCCTCACCGCCTTCGGCATCGACAACCGCCACACTTTCCCCGGGCGTCTCGGTCGCTAGAGCGGCCGCCTCACTCATGATCGGGACGCGCGTCACGTCCTCGTGAGCGACCTCGTCAGGCGAGCCGCACGCGGCCAGGATCACCAGAGCGAACGAGGCAACCGCGGTTATCGCGCTGGCGCGCCGGACCCTGTTTCGGTTCAACGAAACCTCCGCATCCACGATCGAGCCGCCGCCCCTTGACCCGCACATCCGGTTGGCACGTCACGTCTCGCAAAGCACGTGCCGGACCAGTCCGGCACGCAAACACCAACCCGAAAGTCTACAGCGTAGACGGGGGAGCAGGGTGATGGGTGAAGGGTGATAGGATGGCTATCGGCTATCGGCTATCAGCTTCTGGTCAGCGTCTTCTCTCGACCTCCGACCTCCGACTCCCGACTTGCTGTCTCGCCGTCTTGCCGGCTCGCGCGTTCAGGAACAGATATGGTGAGCAGACCACAGGCGATTGGACAAGAGAAGATCATCACAACGGGTGGGGTCGATGTTGCGCTGACGGAGTTTCCCCTTTCTGGACGTCCGCCGGTGGTGCTCCTGCACGGTCTTGGCAGCCGCGGCCAGTCATGGTGGCCGGTGATCGACGCACTCGCCGAGCGGTTTCACCTCTACCAGGTTGATCTGCGCGGCCACGGCGCGTCCGGTAAACCGGCGAATGGCTACCGCATAGAGGACTATGCCACGGACCTGGGCGCCGTGATCGACGCGCTCGACCTTGAATCGCCCCGCATCGTGGGTCATTCGTTGGGAGCGCTGGTCACGCTGTTTTGGGCAAGCGAGCGTCCGGCACGCGCGGCCGCGCTGGTGGTCGAGGATCCGTCGCTGCGAACTCCACCCAATATTCTCGAGGCGTTCGACGGCTGGCAGCAGTTGGCCGCCTTGACCCCGGCGGAGGCGGCGGCCTGGTACCACCAGCAGTATCCGGATTGGAGCGACGAGGACTGCCTTCGCCGCGCGGAGACGATCACCTCGACGGTACCCGGCGTCTTCGCCGAGCTGCGAGCTGAGGCCCGGGAGGCGCTGGCCAACGGCACGACCGATCGCACCCATATCCTGGCCGCGGTGCAGAGCCCGGCTTTGCTCGTGCACGGTAACAGTGAGCTCGGAAGCATGGTGGCGCCGGAGGATGTCGAGCGGTTCGTTCAGATCATGCCGCGGGGTCGCGCGATGGCGATTCCCGACGCTGGACACAGCCTCCACCGAGACGCGACAGACGCCTTCCTGGCGGCGGTGATCCCCTTCCTCGAGGGCGAAGGCTGGGACTAGCGCGGCGATCCAATCTCCGTGGGGACAAGGCGATCTGGAATAGGCGCCGGTGTCCTCGACGAGGGCGACACAGGCGTTACCCCTACAGATGCGAGAACGCGACTGTAGGGGTTACGCGGACTCGAACCGCTCAGGACGAAACGGGCGCAGCAGCGGGTTGCCCGCTTGCCCGAGGATCTCGTCCGCGAGTGACCGCGATATCAGCGGCGCGAGCGTGACCCCAGAGTGCGTGACCGCTTCGTAATAGCCGGGCCTTCCCGGGACCGCTCCCACGCTGGGAAACCCGTCAGCAGGGATCGGCCGCACGCCCACGAGCGCCTCGACTGGTCGTGCCGCGGCGAGCGCGGGGAGGACTTCCACACCCCACGCCAGCACCTGCGAAACGAGTGGAGCATCGAGCGTCACGGGACCCGCCGGCGCATCATCCAGCTCGACCTCGGCGTCTAACGGAAGCGCCATGAGCACGCGGCCCGGGCCATCGGGGCGGATGGCGATGTGGTCCGTTTCCAAGGGCCGGCGGAGTGGATCGCTCCCGTCCGGTACCTCCGCCCGCACCGACAGCCCGGGTCGCGGCGCCATCGGCAGGAGCCGTCCTACCATCGCCGCAATGCGGCTGGCGTCCGGGCCAGCGGCGTTGACCAGCTTGTGGACCGGGATCGTCTGACCGCCGCGCAACACGATCGATGAGACCCGGCCATTCTCGGCGCCGATGTCGACCACCTCCCGCTCGGGCCCGGTGAGGACGCGCCCCCCCGCATTGCGGACCCCCTGCGCGAGGCGGCGGGTCATGGCGGGCGCATCGACCCACCCTTCCGCGGGGAACCAGGCGACCGCCGTGTCTGGAGCGCGGAAGGCAAGTCCCGGCTCCAGATCAGCCAGCACCCGACTGGCCGGAAGCCACTCGGCCGCGTAGCCCCACTCCTGGAGTCGTTGCACGTTCACCCGCAGCGCGGCGGCACGCGCGGGATCATCGAACCAGATGAGATTGCCGTCGACGTGGTACCAGGGCGCCGGGGCAAGCCGCCAGGCCAGGCGGCGGTACTCCTCCATGGCCGCCAGGCTCAGGTCGAAGTAGGCGCGAAGCAGCTTCCGGTTCGCGTTCACCCACCCATAGGACGCGGCCGTGGCGCCGCGTCCTGGATCTGACCGGTCGAAGAGAATGACCGGGACACCCTTCTCCGCGAGGCGGAAAGCGACGGCCGCGCCGATGACCCCAGCGCCGATCACCGCAATGCGGGGTGATGGGTAATGGGTGATGGGTGATGGGGTCATAGGGCCATGGGGTGACAGGATGGCTGGGTGGCTGGGCGGCAGGTGGACCGACGGGTAAGCAGCCGATAGCCAATAGCCGATAGCCGATAGCCCGTCACAGCAGCTGCCGGCCCGCGAACCCCGAGTCGATCTCATGCCAGAAACGGAGTCGTGACCCTTCCCCCAGCCGCCAGCAAAGGTAGATCACCCGATTCTCCCGCCACGAGGGGAAATCGATCAGGCCGTGGTCGAGACTCTTGATCTCAATCCCCTGGTCATTGAGATGTTCGACGCCGGCCGCCAGCTCTGTCGTCAGATCGTGAATGCGGACTTCCAGATCCCGCGCCTCCGCGGCGTGGCCGTTGAGGCGCATCGCCGCCGTCAGCTTCTCCAGCGCGCTGAACGCCGTGTCGAGCTCGACTTTGCGTGAGCGTATCTCCATCAGCAGCGGCACGATCTCCGGCAACATGGCGTTCGCTTCCGCAACCGTGAACAGCCGCGGCCACGAGGACAGGTCTCGTGGGTTGCGCTCCCAACGCTCGCTCATTCGATGGGTCCTTCGCGCGCGGTATCCGGCATCTCTGGCAGTGACTCTGGTGGCGGGGTGACGTCGTTGTTCCCGCGCCACCGACGACCGTCTTTCGGATTATCCTCCCGCGGAGTCGAAACGGCGCGTCCCAAGAGACGCGAGACAAGACCCGGCTGTTTCGGCGGGCGGGACGCCTCCTCCAGCCGCCGGCGGAGATCCCGGTCCAGACGCTTGCGATCGGGGGCGATCAGCCGTAACCCCGGAGGCTCTGATTCGGGTACTCCTGGCACCACGATATCGGATGCTTCGAACAGTCCGAGTCCGCGATCCGCGGCATACGTAGAGAGTTCGAGGAGAACCCCGATGTACGCGGGGGCGTCCAGATCGGCCTCGGTCATGCGGCGCGCCAGGCGATCCATCCTCTGCTCGAGCAGATCACGAAAGCGCGGTAACTGTGCCGGGGGCATGAAGGCCCCACCCATGATGCCGCCCGACGCATCGAGGCGAATCGGCATAGCCCGCGCCGCGACTGTCGGGAGCCCGGCATCGTCGAACAGGCGCGACGGGGGGCGCAGGAGCATGCCGATCCCGCGGTCGAACTTCGCTTCGAGTTGCGTGAATCCGAGACCCGGGAGAAAAAAAACAGGCTCTACCACCGCCAACATCCGGGCCAGACCGTAGCTGACGGCGTTCGCGCCCGCCTCGTTGCCGCCCTCGGCCCGCGCATACCCGGTCCGGGCGCGCGCGATCTCCCGCTCTGCCCACGCGGGCGCCGCGGGCAGCAACTCCCCAGCCGTCATCGCGCCCTGCACCGCCGCAACGTACCGGGCCACAAACGCCGGATCAAATGGATGCAGGGTTGCCAGCTCACTCATGGGTCGCTCCACGTAGGGGGGTCACTTCGCTAGGGGGGCGCCT
>JAHWJF010000373.1 GCA_019348515.1 Chloroflexota bacterium
CCCGCCGCCCCGCCCCCCCCACGGACGGCCCCAGCCCCCACCCCCACGCCGACGGTGCGACGCACCACCCGGAACAGGACCGTCACGGCCAACGAAGAGATCAACCCCCCGGCGCACATTAGTCCGTAGTCGACCGAGAACCGCCCCTGGTAGAAGAGCATGCCGATGGGCAACGTGCGCAGATCGTCGGTCACCAGGAACACCAGCGGAAGCAGCAGGGCATTCCAACTCCACAGAAACTCGAGCAGGGCAATGGTCATCAGGCCAGGTCTTACGAGCGGCAGCATCACCTGCCAGAAGATTTGGAACTCCGAGGCGCCATCGACCCGGGCCGAATCCTCTAACTCCCGTGGGAGGTCCTTGAAGAATGCGCGCATGATCAAGATAAAGATCGGCGTGACGAGCGAGACTTGCGCCAAGACGACCGCGCCGTGGGTATTGAGTAGATGCAGGTCCCGCATTGTGAGGTAGAGCGGGATGATGATCGCCGCAACGGGCACAGTCAACCCAGCCAAGAACAGGAAGAGGAGAATCCGCTGACCCGGGAACCGCAACCGGGCGAACGCGTAACCAGCCAGCGTGGAGACGACCAGCACCCCGCCGACGTTCGCTACCGAGATGACGACGCTATTCTTGAAATAGACGCTGAACCGGCCGACAGTCCAGGCCTCAACCAAGTTGTCGAGTGTCGGCGGCATCGGTGGGGCGAAAGGCTGCTTGAGAATCTGTTCGCCGGTCTTGAACGCGGTGAACCAGGCGAGCAACAACGGTCCTACCGCGAAGATGAGCAGCACGATGAGAGGGACATAGATCAGCAGTCGACCAAGGTAGTGGCGCACCGGGGAAACCCGGGATTGCCGGCGCGCAAACGTCAACGCTGGCAGGTTGTTGTCAATCATCTCCTCGCTCCTGGATGAGCAGATAGCCAACGGAGGTGACGAAGATGATGATCGCTAGCGTGACGGCGATGGCTGAGCCAAAACCGTACCGGCTCTGCATGAATCCCGCCTTGAACATGTACGTTGACAGCACTTCAGTGGCGCGCACGGGGCCACCCTCGGTGGTGGCCCAGACGATGTCAAAGACCTGAAAACCGTCCATCAGCGAGAGGAGAACGACGATGGTGATGACGTTGCGCAGCGACGGGATAGTGATGTGGAGGAATACTTGCCAGGAGGCAGCACCATCGACGCGGGCGGCGTCATGCAGGGTTGGGTCGACGCCTTGCATCCCGGCCAATAGGATGATCACGCTCATGCCGAAGCTCATCCAACTCGCCGCGACGGCGAGGGAGGGCAGCGCAAAGATAAAGTCTCCTAGCCAGCCACGTGCGAGGAAATCCAGGCCAATGCCGTTCAGCAGGGTATTCAGGATGCCGTTTGGGGCATAGATCCAGAGCCAGATCATGGCCGTCACGATCGACGCCTGGACGACCGGCAGGAAGTAGCCGAGCCGGAAGAGGATCCGCCCGCGGATGTTGCTCGCAAGCAGAGCCGCCGCGACCAGTCCCACGGTGACGTTGAACACGACCACCATCGTCGTCCAGATCAGGCTGTGCCACAGGGCTTGCCAGAAAATGGGGTCGCTAAAGAGGCGACGGAAATTATCAAGGCCGACCCAAGCGCGGTCCGCGGCGACCCCATCCCAGTCATAGAGGGCCAGCCAGAAGGTTTGGACCGTTGGGCGCAGGACGAAGACACCGTAGAGCACGGCCGCGGTGAGAATGAACAGATAGGCCGTCAGGTATTGATGCAGCTTGTACCGCGCCCGCGGCCAGCTGAACCTTCCCGCCAAGCGGGAACTCTCCAACCATTCCCGTCGCTGCCCAACTGCCACCCTGCGTAGCCCTCCAGCCGTAGTACGGATGGTCTCCCTGCGGTTCCGCAGGCTGCTTCAAGCGCCGGATTGCAGGGAGACCCTTGCCAGGCGGCTCAGTCGGCCGGGCACGAAACCCCACCGGGCTTGAGGTGCAGATCCTCCGCCTTCGCCTCCTCCCACGCGGCCTGGACCGCCGCGTTGAACTCCTCCGGGGTGATTTGGCCCGCCATGAGCGATTGCAAGCCGTCGTAACTCACATCGATCATGTTGGCAGGGGTGACGGTATTGATGAACGCATGAACTGTCCCGTTTTCACGGTACTCGTTCACGCTGGCAAGCACCTCCTCGAGCAATTCGGGAAGTTCGATCCCCTCCAGATCGAGAGGCCCCACGGGGACATCATCCCCGCTTTCAAGCAGCCGTTCCCGACTCTCCTCGCGGAAGAGCATGTAGTTGATGAGATCAGCGGCAACGTCAGGCGCCTCGGTCCGCGCGTTGACGTACCATCCCTGGCCAATGCTCTCCGTGGGGTAGATGGGCGCGTCTTCAACGGGGTTGGGCACGCGGAAGATGCCGAAGCGTTGGATGTCCTCACCGAGGTCGCTTACGGCCGCCGGGATGATCCATGGCCCGGTGAAGGTCATCGGGATCTCACCTCGCCAGAACCGAGCCGTGATGTCGCTCTGGACCTCGGCTAGTGGATTAGGGCCGAAGTACCCGGCCTCGTTCAGTTCCGCAAGTCTCGCCGTTGCGTCGACAAACGGCTCCTCGTCCCAGCGATCGTCGCCGAACATCACGCGCTCGAGCCCCTCTGGACCGGCCGCCATGCCCCAGAGCATCGACTGCCACCACGCCATCGGAAACCGGTCAGAGCCTCCAAGGCCAATGACAATTGGATAACCGGCTGCTTGCAGCGCATCACAGATCGCGATGAATTCAGTCCACGTGGTCGGCACGGTTAAGCCGTGTTCGGCGAAGATGTCCTTGTTGTAGAACATCACGGTCGACTCGACGCTGTCGCCGACAGCCCACAGTTTCCCCTCGGAGGAGGTGACATTGACGATGGTTTCCGGGATGACCTCGTTCCAGCCGTACTCACAGTAGTAGGACGTTAAGTCCAAGACATGTCCGGCCTGGATAAAGGACGCGGGTTGACCAGGCCCCGTACCGCCCATCCAGATGTCAGGCCCTTCACCGGCGTTCAGGGCCGGTACGAGCGAGGGATTGAACAGGTCGCTCCCAATGAAGACCGCTTCAGCCGTGACGTTCGGATGGAGTTGTTGATACTCGTCGATAAGCTCGGTGTAGACGTTGACGGTGCCGGGCTCTCCACCGAGCCAGATGGTGAGCTCGACCGGCGCGTCGGCCTGTGCAGCGGCAAGAGATCGCGTGGGGGCAAGAGCGCCACCAATCCCTAGCGCCACGCCTCCCATGAGCACGTCGCGGCGAGTTGTCACAAACCCTCTAGCCCCGTCAATCTTCTCGCGGAGATCTTCCGCTGCTGCGAGATGCCTGTGCTGTCCCATCGCCGGTAATCCTCCGTTCAACCGAACACAGCAACGTGCCGGAACTGCTCTCGTGACAAGGATTTCGGTAAGCGGCTCGACGGTTTCTGGCCCCATAAGCAGCAAACACTGTAGCCCTGTGGAACACCATCGAACCTGCCTTAGGTACTCATTGGTGTGTCTCCTTCTGGCCCAACTCTCGCCGATTCCTCTTTGGTCTCCGCGGGCTGCCGGACGAGGCTGGTTCGTAGTTCGTGGGCGCCATCTTGTCGCGTGTACTCGTAGTAGTAGCGAATCCACCCGGAGCTCTGGATCGCCTCCACGTAGCGAACACTGCCGGGACCCACGCTGGGCGAACCCATGATGGGCCCGTCGAGACTCACACGATGCCACCGGCGCAGATCGTTGCTGATCGCGGCGCCGCAGCGCTCCTCGTAGTTCTCGGCCGCGGTCGCGCTACCGTCGTAGTAGCCGACCCATGCTCCGTCCACGCGAATAGCGGAGTTGATTCGAGCGGCGTAGGCGTCCCACGCCCCATCACGCGGTTCCAGGATCGCGCCTTCCCACTGCCACGCAAGCCCATCGCTGCTCGTCGCGAGACCTGTGAGGGACCTGGTCAGCCCCGTGTTGTAGACGTCGTGCGTCCCGTGCAGGCTGCCTGATTCCGTTACGCTCGCCGGCGTCGGCGCGAACGAGGCGATCATCGTCCACATGCCATTGACGCATGTCACCCAAGGGTCCTTGACTCCCTCAGCCTCGATGGCGCCCGCAGTTAGGACAGGCGTCCGTGTGGCAGGATCGAAGGCGTCCGGGGCGTTCGCCTCGATCACGTCAATCCGCCAGCGGCCGTCGGCGCCGTCGACGTAGCTGACATAGAGCCGCCAGCCACCTTTTTCGCTCTGCACCAGCGCACACCGC
>JAHWJF010000374.1 GCA_019348515.1 Chloroflexota bacterium
GACATCCAGGGACATCTCGATCTCCGTACGCTTGGGTGATTACTCGCTTCGCTCGCGGTGATAGGTGACGGAGCCTCGTCCGTCGTTCTCCCTATCACCCTATCACCCTATACACTGTCGTGCCCGGATCGCCGCCGCCAGGACGTAACGGACCATGCCAAGGCCAGTGGACCAGCCGACCGATCTGCCTCACCTCACGAAGGAGCACGAGCGCCTCGCCGGTCTCCACGGCGAGGTCACCGCCTGGCGTCGCTGGGGCCCGTACGTGTCCGAGCGCTCCTGGGGCACGGTCCGGGAGGACTACAGCGCGGACGGCCGCGCCTGGGAATTTCTGCCGCACGATCTGGCTCGCAGCACAGCGTATCGTTGGGGTGAGGACGGCCTGGCCGGGATCTGCGACCGCTATCAGATCCTGGTCTTCGCGCTGGCCCTCTGGAACGAACGAGACCCCGTTCTGAAAGAGCGTCTCTTCGGCGTCGTGCCGACCGAGGGAAACCACGGCGAGGACGTCAAGGAGTACTCCTTCTATCTCGATTCGACGCCCACCCACTCCTACATGAAGTGGCTGTACAAGTACCCACAGGGCGCGTATCCCTACACCCAGCTCATCGAAGAGAATCGCCGCCGGCACGGGCGGGGACGGGAGTTCGAGCTCCTGGATACCGGCATCTTCGACGACGACCGGTACTTCGACGTGACCGTTGAGTACGCCAAGGCGTCAGCCGAGGACCTGGTCATCCTCGTCACGGTCGAGAACCGTGGTCCCGATCCGGCCCCGATCCACCTCCTCCCGCACCTCTGGTTCCGGAACACATGGGCCTGGAGCGAGCCGCCAGGACCTGAACCGCGGATTCAGCCGGGTCCGGTTGGCAGTCGGTTCGTCAGCCTCCTGGCCGATGATCGCTCGGCGCCCCCCCTCCGTAACCTCCTGTTCGAGTACCGCCTGGGACCGCGGTACCTATATGCCGAGGAAGGTGGGACGCTCTTCTTCACCGACAACGAGACGAACGCTCAGCGATTCTTCAGTCCGGGCCTCCAACGACGGAACTTGAAACCGTACGCCAAGGACGCGTTTCACCGGCACGTCATCGACGGGGAGGACGCCACCAACCCGGCACAGGTGGGGACGAAATCGTGCGTCCACTACCGCTATCTCGTTCCCGCACGCGGTTCTGTCACCCTCCGCATGCGCCTCACGCCGCAGATCCTGGACGCTCCCCTGCGTGACGTGGACACCGTAATCGACCAGCGGCTGGCCGAGGCCGACGCGTTCTACGCGACGATCCACCCACCGGCGGCCAGCGACGACGAGCGGTTGGTGCAGCGGCAGGCGTTCGCCGGGTTGCTCTGGACCAAGCAGATCTACCTCTTTGACGTGAACCAGTGGCTCGATGGGGACGCCGTCCACCAGCCGCTGCCCGAGGCGAGGCGCTTCGTCCGTAACGCCCACTGGCGGCACCTGAACTCCATGCGCATCCTCTCGATGCCGGACAAATGGGAGTTCCCCTGGTTTGCCGCCTGGGACCTGGCCTTCCACGTCTCGCCGCTAGCCCTAATCGATCCCGAGTTCGCCAAGGAGCAGCTCTGGTTTCTCCTCTTCGACCAGTTCCTGCACCCCTCCGGACAGATCCCGGCCTACGAGTGGGAGTTCTCCGACGTCAACCCTCCCGTCCACGCCTGGGCGGTCTGGCGCGTCTACACCCTCGACCGCATGGGCTCGGGACGGGCGGACCGGGAGTTCCTCGAGAAGTGCTTCCACAAGCTTCTCATCAACTTCACGTGGTGGGTGAACAAGGTCGACCGGCATGGGAACAACATCTTCCAGGGAGGATTCCTCGGTCTCGACAACATCGCCGTCGTCGACCGGGGCCGTCCCCTCCCTGAGGGGGCCGTCCTCGAGCAGTCCGACGCCACGGGCTGGATGGCGATGTTTTGCCTCAACCTGATGCGCATCGCCCTCGAGTTGGCCAGGGAAAACCGGGCCTACGAGGGTCTGGCTACCAAGTTTTTCCAGCACTACATCTACGTTGGCGCCGCGATGACCAACATGGGGGGTCGGCACTACCAGCTCTGGGACGAGGAAGACGGCTTCTTCTACGACGTCCTGCGCTTCCCGGACGACCGCTTCGAGCGGTTTCGGGCTCGCTCCCTGGTCGGGCTGATTCCCCTCTACGCCGCGGAGTGCCTGGAGGAACGGCTGCTTCTGGCCTTCCCCGAGTTCCGCGAGAACCTCGACTGGTTTCTGCGCAACAAGCAGCACATCGTCCGCCGCCTCTGCACGCCAATCGAACAGGACGGGGAGACCAACTACGTTCTGGCCGTCGTCGACGACGCACAGCTCAAGCGGATGCTGCAGCGGATTGTGGACCCGGACGAGTTCCTCTCGCCCTGGGGGCTCAGGAGTCTCTCGAAAGCTCACGACGCCAACCCCTTCCGCTTCGCCGATCAGGAGGTCCGGTACGAGCCGGGAGAGGCTGACGTGAAGATCATGGGCGGGAACTCGAACTGGCGCGGCCCGGTCTGGTTCCCGACAACCTTCTTGCTCATTGAGGCGCTGCGCGCATTGGGCGAGGCGTATGGACCGACGTTCACCGTGCCCGCGGCTGGCCGATCGGGGCCACCCGTGACCCTCGATCAGGTGGCCGGGGATCTGGCAAACCGTCTGATCCGCATCTTCACCCGCGATGCTTCCGGGCGGCGGCCGGTGCACGGGGAGCGACGGAAGTTCCAGGAGGACCCGTACTGGCGGGATCTCATCCTGTTCCACGAGTACTTCCACGCCGAGACTGGGGAGGGGCTGGGGGCCTCGCATCAGACCGGGTGGACCGCGCTGGTGGCGACCCTCATCGATGAATGGCGCCGCCCTGTAGAGACCAATGATCCTCCGCCATGACAAGCGCCATGTCGGTGCTGAGGGCGCATGTCATCCCCTGGGTTGCTGGATCCTCGAAACAAGACCAGCCCGGACACGGTGGGTGCCCGGGCTGGTGGGAAATACGTTCTAGCTCGAGGCGGGGGTGGCTCCGGCGGCTTCCTCGCCCTCTTCTTGACCCTCTTCACCTTCGTGCGGGTCATCGCCGAGCTGCATTCCCGGGGTAACGACGTACCAGACATCACCCACATCGTGCCCGGTCGTGTCGCCCGGCGCGGCATCTTGCACGTAGTAGTAGAGCGGAATGTCGTTGTAGATCATCTGTCGCGATCCGTCGGTTCGGTCGATCGCGCTCAGGGTGCCCGGGATGCCCGGCGGCAACATCATGCCGTCCGCGGCGGGTACCGGCGGCCAGGCCTCGGCGCAGTCGTCGTAGCAGGCGCTCTCGCCGGCTGTCACATCCTCCGTGAAGAGATAGACTGTCATCCCATCGGCATCGGTCAGGAAGGGCCCCAGCTCTTCCGTGAATCCAATCTGGACACTCGACGCGGGGACCGGGGTTCCCTCACCCGGGGCGGCCGGGTACGGGCCCAGCTCCGCACCCGGCGGGACGATGAACCAGACACCGCCCACGCCCTGCCCGGCGATGTCACCCGGTTGCTCATCCCTGACGAAGTCGTAGAGCGGGATGTCGTTATACGCGACCTGCTGCGTGCCATCGGTCCGCTCGATGGTGGTCAACTCGCCTGGTACGCCGGCCGGCAGGGTCATCCCCTCCTCTGGGGCGAGGGGCGGCCAGGCCTCCGCGCAGTCGTCATAGCACGCGCTCTCGCCGGCTGTGGTATCGGGCGTAAAGAGGTAGAGGGCGTTCCCCTCGGCATCGGTCAGAAACGCGCCCACGGCGGGATCCTGGGCGACCTCGAGGAATGAAGCTTCTTGCGCCGTGGCGCCGTGCATCGCCAGCGGCAGCGCCAGCGCGAGAGCGACGAGGAAAAACCTGAGCAAACGACCCATGATGCTGTCCCTCCTGGGGCTTCTAGTACAGAGCGAAGCCGTTGACACCTGCCGCCGCTGAGATGCGTCGTCCCGACAGGCAAGCCCGGCTACAGTCCCAAGCGTGACAGTAGCCAACTTCGCGCTCCCGCACATCCGCCAAAGGTCCCATCGGGTATCCGACTTTCGTCACACTCATCGGGCCGAACGTCGCGCCCCAGACGCTGCTCAAGGGTAGACCGGGATCTCCGCGGCCAGACCACGCGGCACGATGCTCCTGTTGCCGCGCGGCGATCCAGGAATGCCCTACAGCAGCCGCACCTGCTCCTCAATCGCAAGCACGTGCTCCGCGCAAGCGACTCCGGGTGCGCGCA
>JAHWJF010000375.1:0-2992 GCA_019348515.1 Chloroflexota bacterium
CAGAATGTCTCTCGCTACTTCGGCAGCGTGATCGCGCTGAAAGACATCTCGATGAGTGTCTACCCTGGCGAGGTGATGTGCCTGCTCGGCGACAACGGAGCCGGCAAGTCGACGCTGATCAAGATCTTCTCCGGCGTACACCCGCCAAGCGAAGGCCGCTACCTGGTAGAGGGAAAGGAGGTCCATTTCAATTCGCCGCGAGAGGCGCTTGCCGCCGGCATCGCCACGGTCTACCAGGACCTGGCGATGATCCCGCTAATGAGCATCTCCCGCAACTTTTTCCTCGGCTCGGAGCCGACGACCGGCTGGGGTCCGTTCCGCCGCTTCGATGTCGAGGCCGCCGACCGGATCAGCCGGGACGAGTTGCGTAAGATGGGAATCCATGTGCGCGATACGGGCCAAGCCGTCGGCACACTATCCGGCGGTGAGCGGCAGTCGGTGGCGATCGCGCGAGCAGTCCATTTTGGGGCGAAGGTGCTGATCCTCGATGAGCCTACCGCCGCCCTCGGCGTCAAGGAAGCCGGGGTCGTGCTCCGCTACATCGCACAGGCGCGAGCGCGCGGCCTCGGCGTCGTCTTCATCACCCACAACGTCCATCATGCTTACCCGGTCGGCGATCGCTTCACGCTGCTCAACCGAGGCCGCTCGTACGGCACGTTCTCGAAGAGCGAGATCACCCGCGAAGAGGTGGTTCAGATGATGGCGGGCGGCGAGGAGCTGGAAGAGCTCGGACACGAGTTGGAGGAGTTCGCCCGGCTCGATAGCAAATCGGCCGCAACGCCCGTCGCGGCGCGAACCGACGCGGCACTCCTGGACATGGGACGCGAGTTCGAGGCCGAGGGACGAGCGGTCGAGGATGACAGGGGATCAGGGTGACAATTCACCCCCAGTCCCCTCCCGAGGGGTCCCCTTCCCCGCTACCCTCGTCGAGCTCGATTCGCATTGCCAACGCGCCCGTCTCATGGGGGGCGCTCGAGATCGAGGGTTTCAACCAGAAGCCGCTCACCTACGACGTCGTACTCGACGAGATCGCCGAGACCGGCTACGCCGGTACCGAGCTCGGGGACTGGGGGTTCATGCCGACCGATCCCCTGGTGCTGCGCGAAGAGCTCGCCCGGCGCGGTCTGGCCCTGCTCGGGGCGTTCGTGCCGGTGAGGCTTCGCGATTCAGACGCCCTGCCCGCGGGTATCGAGCACGCCCTCCGCGTCGCCCGTTTACTGGCCGCGGTCGTTCCCGACGGCGACCGCCGGATCGGGCCGTTCATCGTGGTCGCCGATGACAACGTGACCGACCCCGGGCGCACCCTTCACGCCGGCCGCATCACGCCCGAGATGGCTCTTCCTGAAGAGGAATGGGCAGGCTATGCCGGTCGCGCGGAAGCGGTCGCTCGCGCGGTGCTCGAGGAGACAGGACTACGCTCGGTCTTCCATCCTCATTCCGCGGGTTGGGTTGAGACACCGGCCGAAACGGACCGCTTCCTCGCCGAGACCGATCCTGAGGTCCTGGGTATCGTCTTCGACACCGGGCATTACCTGTTCGGTGCCGGCGATGACGGACCGTCGGTGATCGAAGCCCTCGACCGCTGGGCAGACCGCATCTGGTACATCCATTTCAAGGACAACGACCGGGATCTCGCCCGGCGTTCGCGCGACGAGGGATGGGATTACTTTCAAGCGCTGCGGTCGGGCATCTTCTCTGAATTGGGTCAGGGCGGGGTCGACTTCCATGCCGTCGTGCGCTGGCTCGACGACCATGGATACGACGGTTGGGCCGTCGTCGAACAGGACGTTCTGCCCGGCATGGGAACCCCTAAGGAGAGTGCCCGCCGCAACAGACAGTTCTTGGCATCACTTGGGCTGTAATCACGATGACGCGTAACGCCGACGAAAGCCGCGATGCGACACCGTTCCTCCTGCACGAGATCACTCGGCGGCAGGCCGCCGCCCGTGCGGCGAACGCGCTGGTGGTGCTGCCGGTTGGCGCCACCGAGCAGCACGGGCCACACCTACCACTTGGCACCGATTACCTGATCGTCGAGCACATCACGCGCGAGGCCGCTCGAGAAGCCCGACAGTGGGTCGACGTTCTGGTGGCGCCGACACTTCACGTCGGCTCCTCGCATCATCATCTTCCGTTCGGCGGCACGATCTCGCTGGCGACGGAGCGGTACTACGGCGCGCTGTGCGACATGGTGGAATCACTCGTCGAAAGTGGCTTCCGCCGCATCTTCATCCTCAATGGCCATGGCGGGAACCACGAGATCATCCAGCTGGTGGCAAGAGACCTTGCGTTGAAGCACCCGGTGAACCTTGGCGCCGCGTCGTACTGGGATCTCGCGCGGGAGGTGGTCGCCGAGCGCGAGCCAGACCTGCACGGGCGCTTTCCGGGCCATGCCGGCGTCTTCGAGACATCGCTGATTATGGCGTTGCGTCCCGATCTGGTTGATGAACCGCGGCCGCACCGGACGGAGGAGGAGCTCGCGAGGACGATCATCCCGACAGATCAGTTTCGCGCCGAACGTCACGGCTTCTGGCTGAGCATCGACGGGTACACCGACAGCCCAGACCTGGCAAGCGCAGAATTGGGCCGGCGATTGCTCGGAGGCATCGTGCCGGCGGTCGCGGGTGCACTCGTCCACTTCGCCCACCTGCCGCTGGTGGGAGGCGAGACCGAAGACTGATCGCGCGAATCCTCCCCCGGTTCATCTCACACCCCGAGAGCCAGCGCAGTTTTGTGATGGGGATAGAGCGCGGGGCCGTCGGCCAGGGCGGTGATGGTCGCGTTGTGCGGCATCGCCACTAGCCCCGGCTACACGGGCATGATGGTTGCTACAGCGAATCGTCCGGACATTGTGACGATGCGAGAAGCGAGGAGGAGTGCTGTATGACTGACACGACAATGCCGACCAAAGGCGAGGTTCTCGTGGCGATCGATCGTGAGCGCGATCAGTGGGAAACGTTGTTGGTCGAGGTGGGTGAGGCACGGATGCTCG
>JAHWJF010000375.1:3092-4220 GCA_019348515.1 Chloroflexota bacterium
GAGCGCGATCAGTGGGAAACGTTGTTGGTCGAGGTGGGTGAGGCACGGATGCTCGAACCAGGGGCGATGGGCGAATGGACATTCAAGGATCTTGCTGCCCATCTCACCGGCTGGCGGGCTCGCTCAATGCAACGGCTTGAGGCTGCTGCCAACGGACGACCCGAGCCTGACCCGGTGTGGCCAGCCGATCGCGTCAACGATGACGAGATCAACGATTGGATTCACGAGGTAAACAAGGACCGGCTCCTGGGCGAGGTGATCGGCGAATCACGCGAGTCGTACGCGCGACTGGCGGAGATCGTGCAGATGCTCCCGGATGACGCGATTACCGATCCTGACCGATTCCCGTGGCTCGAGGGGGAGGCGCTCGGCCCGCAGATCGTCAGCGGTGAGTTCTTTTCCCACCTGCATGAGGAGCACGAGCCGGAGATCCGCCGCTGGCTGCAGGAATCGGCCTAACCCACAACGACCGCTGAGACAAGAATTCCACACGAGTCTGCTCCTACACCCACTCCCGAGAGACTCTGGGGAACGGTCTGACAAGCCGCGGGTTGGCACGTACAGGAGCTCTTGATGGATCAGGGACAACTCGGCCCGTGGGTGCGGTTCGCGAGCCGGTCATCCTCGCGACGTCGTTTGGCACGGGCTGCCGGTGGCGGGCTCGCCGCCCTACTCGCCGCTCGGGTGACCGGCAGCGCGGCCTCGGGTCAGGCGAGTACCCCCTGCCCGGCGACGACCGAGGAGGACGCAGAGGCGATCGCCGAAGCGTATTTTGCCGCTTTCAACGCTGGGGACGCCGATGCGCTCGGCGCACTGCTCGCCCCGGACTATCGCCATCACGGCGCGCTCGTCTCCGAGCAGGACCGGTCGCTTCACCAGGAGCGTCTCCGCACGAACCGGGAGGCGCTTCCGGACGGTCAGTACGAGCTTGCTGATATCTTCGCCCAGGACGATCTGGTCGCCATCCGGCACATCTTCACCGGGACCCTGCAGAGGCCCTACGCCGGAGTGGAGCCGGCCGGTCAGCCCGTCGCCGTCCGCGGAGTCCATATCCACCGGGTCGCCTGTGGTCAGATCGTGGAGACCTGGAACTCCGGAGATGCCCTCGGCCTGCTGCGCCAGATTGGC
>JAHWJF010000376.1 GCA_019348515.1 Chloroflexota bacterium
ACCCGGGAGGACAACAGAATGACCGACGTGGCGACGGGACTTCGCGTCCGCCCTGGATCGCGGTTCCCGCTCGGCGCGACATGGGACGGCATCGGGACGAATTTCGCCCTCTTCAGTGAACACGCGACGCGGGTCGAGCTCTGCCTCTTCGATGAAGAGGGAAACAACGAACGGTGCGTGCCGCTACGGGAGATGACGGCTCACGTCTGGCACGGCTATCTCCCTGGCATCGGTCCCGGGCAACGGTATGGCTACCGGGTTGACGGGCCATGGGACCCGGAGGCTGGGCATCGCTTCAACCGGGCGAAGCTCCTCATCGATCCCTACGCGCGGGCGCTCGCGGGGGCTGTCGATTGGGACGCCCCCGTCTTTGGCTACCCACTGGGGAGCGGTGATGATCTGGTGCGGGACGAGACCGCCGACGCCTGGGGCGTACCGAAGGGGATCGTCATCGACGGCGCCTTTCCCTGGGGGGATGATCGCAGCCCCAACATCGCTCTCCATGACTCGGTGATTTACGAGCTCCACGTCAAAGGCTTCACCGCCCGTCATCCGGACCTGCCCCCGGAGCTACGTGGCACCTACGCCGGGCTGGCCGCGCCGCCGGTGGTCGCCTATCTCAAGGAGCTGGGCATCACCGCGGTCGAGCTTCTCCCGGTGCATGCCTTCCTCGACGACCGCCACCTGCTCGACCGCGGTCTTCGCAATTACTGGGGGTACAACACCATCAACTTCTTCGCCCCCGAGGCGCGCTATGCCAGCTCGAGCGCTGCGGGGGGCCAGGTCACCGAGTTCAAGCAAATGGTGAAGACCCTCCACGCCGCCGGCATCGAGGTGATCCTCGACGTGGTCTATAACCACACCGCGGAGGGAAACCACCTCGGCCCGACCCTCTCCTTCCGCGGCATCGACAACGCCAGCTACTACCGCCTCGTCCCCGATGACCCGCGCTTCTACATGGATTACACCGGCACCGGCAATACCCTTAACGCCGTCAATCCCCAGGTGCTGCAGCTGATCATGGACTCCTTGCGCTACTGGGTGACCGAGATGCACGTCGATGGCTTCCGCTTCGACCTGGCTTCCGCCCTGGCTCGCGAGTTCCACGACGTCGACCGCCTGGGGTCGTTCTTCGACGTCATCCACCAGGACCCGGTGCTCTCCCGCGTGAAGCTCATCGGGGAACCGTGGGACATCGCGGAGGGGGGCTACCAGGTCGGCAACTTCCCGGCGCTCTGGAGTGAGTGGAACGACAAGTACCGGGACACCGTCCGGGCCTACTGGAAAGCGGGCGACGTCTCTATCTCCGAGCTCGCCTATCGCCTCACCGGGTCGTCCGACCTCTACCAGGGGGACGGCCGCCGGCCCTACGCCAGCATCAACTTCGTCACCGCGCACGACGGGTTCACCCTGCACGATCTGGTGAGCTACAACGAGAAGCACAATGAGGCGAATGGCGAAGGGAACCGGGACGGCCACGATCACAACGTGTCATGGAACCACGGCGTGGAGGGACCGACTGACGACCCGGAGATCATCGCCGCGCGGGAGCAGACTAAGCGCAACCTGATCGCCACCCTCCTCCTCTCCCAAGGCGTGCCGATGCTGTCGCATGGCGACGAGATCGGCCGCACTCAGGGCGGGAACAACAACGCCTACGCGCAGGACAACGAGATCAGCTGGGTCGATTGGAACCTCGACGACCGCAAGCGCGCGTTCCTCGAGTTCACGCGGGATCTCATCACCGTCCGTGACCGCCATCCGAGTCTGGGCCGCCCTCGCTTCTTCCAGGGACGCAAGATCCGCGGCTCGCCGGTAGAGGATCTGGCCTGGTTCCAGCCCAACGGCGAGCCGATGACGGACGAAGAGTGGGAGGAGGGTTGGGCGCGGGCCATCGCCATGCGCCTCGGCGGCAAGGCGCTGACGGAGTCCGATGCCGAAGGGAACCGTCTCGTCGACGATGACCTCTTCGTGCTCTTCAACGGCCACTTCGCCCCGGTGCTGTTCTGCCTGCCACCGGACGCCACGGGCAACGAATGGTCGGTGGTCGTCGACACCGCCAGTGGTGAGATCAACCTCAACGGCGGCACGCGGACGATCACCGCCGGGGAGAACTTTGAGCTACCCGCGCGGTCGTTGTTGCTCCTGCGGCGCTGAGAGAGTCACCGGGGGTAGATCGCCGTTACGAAGACCGGACCGCTCCGGTGCTGCTACATCTGGCTTTCAACCTCGGGGTTCCAGGCGATTTCCCACACGTGGCCGTCCGGGTCCTGAAAATACCCGGAAAAGCCACCCCAGAAGCGGTCGTGGGCCGGATCGATGATTTTTGCTCCGGCATCTTCTGCCTGCTTCATCACCTGATTCACATCCTCCTTGGACCCGACGAGATGGCCGATGCTGAGCTCGATGGAGCTCGACGTGTGGTCGTCAAAGGCGAGACCGGCATCTTTCGCGAGCTCCCTCTTGGGATACAAGGCGAGCACCAGCCCGCCTTCCATGGGGAAAAAGACAACGGCGCCGCCCTCGAACTCCGTTCCGACAACACCTTTCGTCGGCAGTCCCAGACTGTCTCGGTAGAAGGCGAGGGCTTTCTCCAGATCCCTCACGCCAAGCGTGATGACGTTGATGGCGGCTTTCATCGTCACTGCTCCTTCTGCTGATGCTTCCGGACGATGTGATGCGTTAGAGCAGTCTGCCAATCAGGTGTCACTCTGAGCACGAGCGAAGAGTCTCGTTTCTTTGCCAACGGAGGTAACCCGAGGACGAGATCCTTCGTGCCTCAGGATGACACGACTGTCGCAGCCCGCCGTAAGTCGTCGCAGGGGAGGCCACGCTGCTCGTCGTTCCCGGATAAATGGTCAGGGTGGCACGGAACGCTGCTCCGGGAAGCGCACGTTCACCGTTCGACCGCGCTCGGGTCGCTAATTCGCGTCGGTGGGGGCGAACAGGGAAACACCGATACCGTCGGGATCGAGGACGATTGCGTATCGCTGGCCCCAGAAGGCATCCCACGGCTGCTTATACCCGTCGTAACCGAGGGCGATCAGCTCGTCAAAGGTGCGATCGACGTCGGCAGGGGACTCCAATAGAAAGGCTAGTCCCATGCGGTCTCCTCCACTGGGCGGGGTCCAGTCCGGATCGAACGAGCGGATGGTCTCCTCGGTGTCCCAGGCCAGGCGCAGACCGCCTGGAAGCGTCGCTTCGACATGGGGTTCCCCATCGGCGCCGGGCGGCACATCCAGACCGAGATGGCGGTAAAACGCTAGCGACCGCGCCATATCCTTGACGACCAGTCCAATGAGGTCCAATCGCGCGGGCATTGTCGATGGTCCTTTCCGTGCCAAGACCCGACCCGGGGGTTCTGACTGAGCTGGTCTTCCGTTATTCGACGCCGATTCGGATCAGGATGCGCACCATCATCGGACGGAAGTTGGGAAGCCGTAGGTCGCTTTCGCTCATACCCTGAGGCTAGCGATTCACGGCATTGGAGTCTTGAACAAATCGGACACCGCGCACGAGACCGTCGTCCCACGGAAGAGTTGGCCCGGGGATACACCGGTGAGGGCAGTGACCTCACGGGTCATGTGGGGCTGGTCGGCATACCCGGCCTCGAACGACAACCGGACCAGGTCAGGGTGTGACGCCCGGCGCTGGTCCGCCAGCCAGAGGAGACGTTGCAACCGCATGATGCGCTGCAGCTTCTTTGGACCGTAGCCGACGGCCTCCGCAAACCGGCGGTGAATCTGGCGCGGGCTGAGCCCAAAATGATGACCGAGCTCCTCGACGGGCCGCATCGGATGGTGAGCGAGCCACGTCACGGCACGCGAGACGAAGAGGTCATCATCAGTGGCCGCCAACTGAGAGCGAACGACCGCATGGATCGCGCGCAGTTTATCGGGGAGCGTTTCCTGGTGAGCTGGCTCTTCCCAGGCCAGGCAGCGACCGTTGGGCCAGATATCCCGGAGTGGTACCTCCTGGTTCAGGAGCTGCACGGCAGGAATACCGAGCAAACGGTGAGCAGCGCCTGGGCGAAAGCGGATCCCCAGGATGTCCGTCCCCGCCGCGAGCGGGTGAACCATGGGCAACGTCGCCGGGCCGGCAATCACGGGAGGCCGATCGTCGACCCATATCATGTCGATGCAGCCATCGGGGACCACTCGTGCTACTGCTCCCACTGGGCCGACGGGGCGATGCCAGAAACAGGCCACTATCTCCCG
>JAHWJF010000035.1:0-2340 GCA_019348515.1 Chloroflexota bacterium
GCGCGGCGCACGTCTTAGCCTCACCACCGGGACAGCAAGCATGTGTCATCCTGAGCCCGCAGGCGAAGGATCTCGTATCTGGCGAACGTACGTGCCCTTCAACGAGATTCTGCAAGTTCGCAGGCTCAGAATGACACTTCCTCTGTGTCAGTCCCCTCACGCGCCGGCGCCCCGCCACAGAAACGAGACCACTCCTTCATCGGCGGCCGCGAGCAGGTGCGCGTACAGCGCCTTCCAGCGTCCAAACGCCTCGTCGTAGATGGCATGGTTAACCGGGTCCGGCTCGAACAGGCCTGGCTCGCGGCTGGTCGCCGCGGCCGCTTCCGTCAGCGTAGTGAATACGCCCGTACCAACCAGCGCGCAGAGTGCGCCGCCAAGCGATGTCGCCTCCCGCACGGGTGGGGTCTCGACCGGCACCCCCAGCACATCGGCCAGAATCTGCGGCCAGAGCCGGCCGCGTGCCGGACCACCCACGAAGCGGATGCTTTCCGGCGCGGCGCCACAGACTTCAGCCAGGATGTCGTAGTGTCCGCGCGCGACGTAGGCAGCCTCCTCCTCGACCGCGCGAAAGATCGCGCCGAGCCCGGTCTTCTCCGGTTGGAGGATATCGAGTCCAACCAGCGACGGTGGGCCATGTCGCCAGCGGCGCCCCTCCATCACATTGGACGAAAGGTAGGTGAGGCCGTTGGACCCGGCAGGCGCCGCGGCGGCGAGTCGCTCCAGCATCTCATAGCCTTCATCAGAGCCGATACCGGGATCGACCGCGCGCAGTAAGGCGTCGCGCACCCAACGGGTCGAGAACCCATGAAGGAATCCGACTCCCTCGATCATCCAGGTGCCGGGGAGAACATGGCAGAGCGTACGCAGCCGAATGTTCGGGTCGATGACCGGCTCGTTCGTCACGGCCGCGCTTTGCCAGAAGGTGCCACCCACGGTCGCGTAGCGCAGTCCGGAGGTAAGTCCCGCCGCCAGCAATGCGAGCTGCGTATCGGCGCCACCCACGACGACCGCCGTGCCCGGCAGGAGACCTGTCGCCGCGGCGGCCTCGGGTGTGACGGCGCCGACGACGCTACCCGGCTCGTAGATAGGCGGCAGGAGATCCGGAAGCATCAGCTCCTCGGCGGTCTCCGGCGACCAGGTGCGCGTCGCAAGATCGAACAGGTTGGACGAGGAGCCAAGAGAGGGATCGGTGCAGAAGACCCCGCAGAGCCGATAAATGACCCAATCGCCGAGCATCGTGAGATGCCGCGCCCGCGCCAGAATCTCGGGCTGATGCCTCTGGATCCAGCGCAGCCGGGCTGGTGCGGTGATCGACGTCCAGTCACCACCCCGCTGGTATTGCCGCTCGGCCAGGTCCTCCCCGATCATCTCGGCCGCCTCGACGCCGGCGCGAGCATCGATATTCGGGCAGGCCCAGATCTCGTGCCCGGCCTCATCGTAGAGGACGAACCCCTCGCGCATGCTGGCGGCGGTCACGGCAGCTATCTGGTCTGGAGTCATCTCGGCTGTGGCCAGCGCCTCGCGCACGCAGTCGGAGACCTGTCGCCACCCACCGGCCGTGTCGAAGTCAAAACCTCCCGGTGCGTCTCGCACCGGGTGATAGATCCACTCCCGCTGCGCCAGACCGAGCAGACGCCCTGTCGCGTCAAAGACGAGCGCGCGGCAGGAGCCCGAACCGGCATCGACGGTCAGGACGGCGGGGGGTGTAAATGCGGTCATCGCTACCCCTCCCTCGGCGCAGCGGTCTCCAACGCGGGTCCATTCAGACTCCCCTCCCGGGTTCCGTCGACGAGGTGAGCGACGACCTTGCGGCAGACCACCTCGGCGCCGCGCGTGGCGGCTTCCCGGGTCGCCCCGGCGATGTGGGGAGTCAGCAGGACATTCTCCATGCCTAGAAGCGGGTCCGTGGCCAGCGGCGGCTCCGGGCTGAAGACGTCGATGACGGCGCCACCAATGGCGCCGCTGGCCAAAGCCTCGCGCAGCGCTATCCCATCGACCAGCTCAGCGCGGGCAGGGTTGACGAAGATGGCATCGCGGCGCAATAAACTCAGCTCCCGCACGCCGATCATGCCGCGGGTCTCATCTGTCAGCCGCGCCGCGAGCACCACTACGTCTGCGCGCCCGAGTACCTCGTCCAGCGCCGCGGCTTCGGCACCGGCCTCGTCGATCGCGTCAGCGTCGACGTAGGGGTCATGGACCAACAAGCGCATGCCGAAGCCGCGGGCGATCGGCGCAAATGCCCGGCCCACCCCGCCGAACCCGATGAGACCGCAGGTGCGGCCGGCGAACTCCGGACCGACCAGATCCGAGGTGTAGAGGTCGAGCCGCCAGCGCCCCGCG
>JAHWJF010000035.1:2440-9281 GCA_019348515.1 Chloroflexota bacterium
GAACTCCGGACCGACCAGATCCGAGGTGTAGAGGTCGAGCCGCCAGCGCCCCGCGGCGATCCCGGCGCGTCCCGCGGCGATTCCTCGGGCCAGCGACAGCACGGCCCCCATGATGTACTCGGCCACGGCCTGGGCATTGCGTCCCGGACAGAAGAAGACGGGAATGCCGCGATCGGTCAGGCTGGCCAGATTGAGGTTGACCGCTCCGCCACGAGCGCACCCGACCACACGCAGTCGACCGGCGGCCGCAATGGCGGTACGCGATAGGGGCGCCAGATGGAGGATGAGCGCCTCCACGTCTGACAGGTATGGCGTGAGGAGATCGACAGGGCCGGTGTACTCGCGAATATCCGGATCGGCCACGAGATCGGCAGCGGCTCGCGCTGCCGCCTCCTCGGGGTCTTCCCACAGCGGCCGCGGTGGTCGGCCGCCTGCCTCGGTTGGAAGCGGCACGGCGTCGACCGCGGGATAGTTGAGCTGCAGCCGCTCGACAGCAACCGCGATCCGGGACTGCTCCGCTGCCGCGCCCAGGGCCTCCGCGAACAGATCGGCCGTGATGAACCGGTCGCCGACGACGAGCGCCCGTACAGGAGCAGCAGTCATATTCTCCACCTTGGCGTGAAACCCTCACCAACGCTCATCTTCGTCCCGAACCCAGCTCCCCTCGAATGAGGAGCTGGGAGCGCACTCGGCTGACACGGGAAGCCAGCCCCTCTCCCAGTTGACTGGGAGCGGGGTTGGGGTGAGGGATCTCCGAGGGCGGCAGGGACGAAAGCCTTCAATTGGCCGGCGAGAGCGGCTATGTGGAGATCACTTGACATCTCACGCCGCTCGCCGTGAAGATGGCGCAGATTTTCGATGTGCCGGGCTCGTGCGTGCAGTGACAGGAGGGTTGAGTGATGAGCGACGCACCCGCGCCGATGCCGATTTCGCAGATCGCCATCGTCGTCAAAGACATTCACGCCGCCATGGAGGCGTATCACAAGGCACTCGGTTGGGGACCCTGGAACGTCTACGAACACAAGCCGCCTTCGCTGCATCACACCGAGCTGCACGGTCAGCCGCAGGACTACACCATGATCGGGGCCGAGACCCACGTCGGCCCGATCGTCGTCGAGCTGTTGCAGCCTGTCGAGGGTCCCAGCATCTACAAGGAGTGGCTGGAGACCAAGGGCGAAGGGCTGCACCACATCGCCTGCATGGCGCACACCGCCGAGGAGTCGGATGCGATCAAGCAGCGCTTCGCGGAGATGGGCGCCAGTGTGATGATGGGCGGCCGTATCGGTGAGACGATCGAGTACTACTACCTCGACACCGAGCCGATGCTGAAAGTCATCATCGAGTCTGGCAGTGGCCACGCTGTCGACCTGCAGCCGGCCTACACCTACCCTCGAGCCGAGGGTGATGGGTAATAGGTGATAGGGTGATAGGGGCCTAGAGGCGAAGAGTCGGAAGTTGGAGAGCGGACGGTGGGAGGCGACGATCCTCCCGCCTTCCGTCTCTCGATTGCTGCCTGCAGCAATGATCTCCACGACTCCTCGACTCCGTCTTATCACCCCATCACCGTGAGCGCAGCGAACAATCACCCTATCACCCATCACCCGCTGGCCACGACCTCGAATGGCACGTCTGCCTCGCGGAGCTGGCGCAAGCCAGCGTCGTCGATCCCGGCATCGGTCATGACGAGGTCGAAATCGGTGAGCGGAGCCAGACGGTGGAGGGCGACGCGGCCGAATTTGGTGTGGTCGACGAGGAGCACGCGGCGTGCCGCGGCGGCAATCATCGCCCGTTTGGCAATAGCCATATCCTGGTCCGGCTGGTAGGCGACTCCGGCGGAGATGGCCGTGGTGGACATGAAGAGCACATCGGCCCGCAGCGCCGACACCGCGGCCTCACAGGCGAGCCCGCAGAACGCTTCGTGACGTGGCCAGTAGTCGCCTCCCAACACAATCAGCTTGATATCGCGTGCAGACCGCAGCTCTTGCATGACCGAGAGCGAGTTGGTGATCACGGTCAACGGGGCACGTTCAGGGAGCAACCGGGCGAGAGCCAGACCGGTCGTCGATTCGTCGATCAGCACTGCCTGTCCCGGCTCGATGAGCGGAAGCGCTGCCCGGGCCAGCGCCTGCTTCTCCTCACCGGCGAGAGTCAGCCGGTAGCGCACGTTGCTCTCGAAGAGACTCGAGGGCTGCGGCGTCGCGCCACCACGCACCTTGCGCAGCACCCCGCGCGCCTCGAGCTCATCGAGGTCGCGGTGAATGGTCATTAGACTCACACCGAAGCCCTCGGCGAGGTCCTTCGCGGCAACGAACGGCTGCTGCAGGACCATCTCGGCGATCCGATCCTGACGCTGGAACTGCGTTCGCACCCCATCATTACCGATCAGTTCGGAACCCCTCCGCTCGGCGCGATGAGGCTTGCCTGACGACGAGACGTCCAGTTGGCGTGTGATATTCACGTCTCAGAGGCTAACATTTGCCTCACGCAAGCACAATGGATTTATCGAGTCGAGGTCTGGAAACGGTTCCAAACTCGGAGGTTCGGCCTAGATAGTGCCAACAAAGAACTCTCCCCGACGCGATCTTGACAGCGATTCACGACGTGATAGGATGCGATTATCTCATCAGAGATTTGGGTAGAGTGCGCGATGACGGCCGGCGATGAATGCGCCGATCCGCCTCTTTACCATCCAGCACGCGGTCGACTACTGAGGTGATGGGAGACGTACAGGAGTCGCCACCGGTGACCCCAAACATGCCCGACGTCCCGAGTTTGGCCCGGCAGGCGTGCGATGAGGTGGCGGCGGTCTTCACCCCGGCCACCTCGAATGCCGCCGGCCGTATGTGCGACGAGATCTTGAGCGCGCGGCGCATCGCCTGCTACGGTGTCGGCCGGGAAGGGCTGATGATGCGTGCCCTCTGCATGCGCTTGATGCATCTCGGTCTCGACGCCCATGTCGTCGGCGATATGACCACGCCGCCGGTCGGACCGGGCGACCTCCTGATGGTGAGCGCCGGCCCCGGAGCGTTCTCGACCGTTCTCGGCCTCATGGGCGTGGCGAGAGAAGCCGGAGCGCGGACGCTCGTTATTACTGCACAGCCCGACGGCGAGGCTGCCCATCGCGCGGACGTGACTATCCATCTTCCAGCGCAAACGATGGCCGACGACCGCGCTCCGCAAGCGAGCTTGCTGCCGATGGGGAGCCTGTTCGAGGCCGCGCAGCTCATTTTTTTCGATCTGATCTCGATTCTGCTGCGCGAGCGCACGGGACAGACACCCGATCAGATGCGGGCGCGGCACACGAATCTCGAGTAGGGCTGGGTCGGAGACGGCAAGTCGGTAAGTCGGTAAGAAGCGAGGAAACCGATAGCCGATAGCAGGAGTGGGTGTGGAGTTAGGCATCAATCTCAGCTTTGCCCTCAAGCGATGGCCAGAGCCAGAGCGCTGGGCGAGCATCGTGCGGGAGGACCTTGGGCTGGAGCTGGTGCAGTTCACCTTCGATCTGCTCGACCCGTGGTGGCCCCAGCGCGAGAGGCGCATCATGGCGGAACGGGTCCGCCGCGCCGCCGCCGACGCCGGGATCACGATCCACAGTGCCCAGCTCGGACTCGCCTGGTACACCTACAACGGGCTGCTGCATCCCGACCCCGCGGGGCGCCAGATCGCGCGCCAGTGGTGGCAGCGCGCGGCCGAGACTGCCGCCGAGATCGGCGCGCCGGCAGCTGGTGGACCACTCGGGGCGCTCAGTGCTGCCGACGCGGCCGACCCCACGACCCGTGACGAGCGCTACGCCGCCATGCTCGAAGAGGCGGTGATCGCCAGCGAGGTGGCCGCGGCAGCCGGTTTGCAGGCGCTGCTCATCGAGCCGACCCCGCTGCCGCGAGAGATTCCCCACACGATCGCCGGGGCGCAGCAGCTCGTGGCCGACTTGCGCGGGCGCACGGCGGTGCCGATTCGTTGGGTTCTCGACGTTGGCCACGCGCTCTATCGCCCGCTCTACGGCAACGATGTGAGCCTCGAGGACTGGCTCCTGCCCCTGCATGATGACATCGGTCTGATTCACTTGCAAAACCACGATTTTCAGAGCGATGCCCACTGGGGTTGGCCGGACGATCGCGGGGTCTACGACGTCGCGTCGTTTGTCCGTACCGTCCGCCAGGCGAGTCTTGCCGATGTGCCGATCGTCATCGAGCTGTTCTATCCCTTTGAAATGGCCGACGACGCGGTGCTGGCCAGTGTCCACACCACCGTGCGCCACTGCCGCGAAGGGTTGGCCGATGGCGCCATAGCCCCAGATGTGTGAGACGAGAGATGGCGCCATGACTCAACTACAGCGGCTGGACGGAGCAGTGGGTATCGTCACCGGCGCTGGGCGCGGCATTGGCGCGGCCATCGCGCGGGAACTGTCCGGTCTCGGGGCGCGGCTGGTGCTTGCCGACCTCGTCGCGGACCGTCTGGCGGAGGTCGTAGCGGGCATTGCGGCAGCCGACGGCAATGCGTTACCAGTGGTGGCTGACGTTCGGCAGTACACAGACACCGAGCGGCTGCGCGACGCCTGCCTGGCCCACTTCGGCCGCATCGATTTTGCCGTGGCCAACGCCGGTGTGAGCGACGCCAGCACCCTCGCCGATGGCGATCCCGAGCGCTGGCGGGCGGTGATCGAGACGAACGTCCTGGGTGTGGCGCACACGGTGCGAGCAGTCTTGCCGGCTCTGCGCGAGCAGGGCGACGGCCACCTTGTCCTGATTGCCTCGGTCTCCGGCCGCGAAGCCTACGCCGGAGAGCCGATCTATATCGCTAGCAAGTGGGCCGTTGTCGGGCTTGGCTATGCTCTGCGCAAAGAGACAGTCGGAACCGGGGTGCGCGCTACCTTGATCGAACCGGGGTTGGTCGATACCCCGTTGGCGCGATCGCATCCCTTCGCGAGCGCCTGGATGGAGACGATCGACCCGCTGCGCGACGAGGATGTGGCGCGAGCGGTCGCCTATGTGCTGACCCAGCCCAAGCACATGGCCATCAATGAATTAGTGCTCCGGCCCGTCGCGCAAGAGGTGTGACGAATCGGGGCGGGTAAGGGTCGTAGGAGAGCCATGACGACGTCCATGCCGTTCTCAGAATTCCAGTGGTGGTACGGCCGTGACGAGCCTCCCCTCGTGCCACGCGACCTGCGCGCCGGGCCGGTCACCGCGCGCCTGCTCGGGCGCGACCTGCGCAATGTGCGGTTTGGGGGAACCGAGATCGCGCAGCGGGTCTACGTGGCGATTCGCGATCGCAACTGGGGCACCGTCCCTGGGGAGGTCTCCGATCTCACCGTCGAAGAAGGTGAGGACGAGTTCGCGGTGCGCTTCACGGTGACCCACCGGCAGCACGACGTCGACCTGGTCTGGAACGGGGAGATCCTCGGCACGCCGGATGGCACAGTCAGCTACGCCATGGACGCCGTCGCCGGCTCCGACATGACCTACAAGCTGATCGGACTCAATGTCCATCACGGGATGCACGAGTTCGTTGGACGCCCATGCCAGGGGATAACTCCAGAGGGACCCATTGCCGACCGATTTTCGGTCGAGGTCGCCCCGCAGCTCATCGCCGACGAAACCGAGGTTCCCATCTTCCCGCCGGTGGAGAGTCTCACCGTGCAACTCGCCGGCGATGTCGCGGTCCGGTTCGATTTCAAGGGCGACACCTTCGAGTTCGAAGATCAGCGCAACTGGACCGACGCCTCCTTCAAATCCCAGTCGTACCCGCCGCGGCGCGGCGGATTCTTCACGATCGCCGCCGGCGAACGGATCTGGCAGAAAGTGACGATCACCCCGTCCGGAACGCCAACTGCCGCCACCCAGGACAACGGCCCGGTGCGGATCGAGCTCGGGGGTGGTCTCCAGCACCGGCTGCCGCCGCTTGGGCTTGGCATGGCGAGTCACGGCCGGAGATTGTCGGAGCGGGAGGGCGACCTCCTTACCGCGCTCCGCCTCGATCACCTCCACACTGATCTGCGCCTGGCCGATCCCGGGCACCCGGCGGAACTCTCGCGGGCCATCGACGCCGCCACGACGCTGGGATGCGGGCTCGAGCTGGCGGTACACCTGACGGACGATGCCGCTGCCCAGCTCTCTGCTCTTGCCGCCCTTCTCGGCGACCGGGTGCGTATCGACCGGGTTCTGGTCTTCCATGAGTCGGAGCCGGCGACGAACCCTCGTTGGGTCGATCTCACTCGTCGCCACTTGCGCCAGGCAGCTCCCGACGCGCTCTTCGCTGGCGGCACGAATGCCAACTTCTGCGAGCTCAATCGCTTCCGGCCGGATGGGGCACGCGATGACGGGATCGTCTACTCCATCAATCCCCAGATCCACGCCTTCGACGAGCTCTCCCTGGTGGAGAACATCGCCGGTCAAGCGGAGACGGTGAAGACGGCGCTCACCTATGGTGGCGGTCGCCCGGTGGTTGTCAGTCCGGTTACCCTCAAGCAGCGCTTCAACAGCGTCGCGACGACCGCCGAGCCGGAGCTGGGTCCCGATGAGCTTCCGCCACAGGTCGATCCGCGCCAGATGTCCCTCTTCGCCGCGGCCTGGACGGTCGGTAGCCTCAACCGCTTGATCGAGAGCGGTGTGGCCGCCGCGACGTACTACGAGACAACCGGCTGGCGCGGCGTCATCCAGGGCGATGAGGGGCCACCCACTCCGGAGCTCTTCCCGTCCCGCGCGGGCATGGTCTTTCCGATCTATCACGTCTTCGCCGACCTCGCGGAATGGAAAGACGGCGAAGTCATCGGCAGCCGGTCGAGCAATCCCCTCACGATCGAGACCCTGGCCGTGGCAAGGGACGGAATACTGCACGTCCT
>JAHWJF010000035.1:9381-13253 GCA_019348515.1 Chloroflexota bacterium
GCCATCGTCACCGGGGCCGCTCGCGGGCTTGGCCTGGACATCGCCCGGCGACTGCTGCGGGACGGCATGGCGGTGACCATGGCCGATGTTGACGAGGCGGTCCATGCTGAGGCAGCCCAACTCGGAGACCACGCTCATGCCGTCGTCTGCGATGTGCGCGACTCATGGCATGTGGACTCCCTCGTGGAGACGACGATCGTGCGGTCGGGCCGTCTCGATCTCTTCGTCGCCAACGCGGGTGTCGGAGGTGGCAGGCCCATTGTCGAGATGAGCGACGAGGTGTACCGCCAGATTGTCAGCGTCAATCTCGATGGCACGTTTTACAGCTGCCGTGCCGCCGCCCGCGCCATGATCCCTGCCGGAGTGGGCAGCATCGTCACGATCGGCTCCATCTTCGGCCGTGATACGCCCGCCGGGTCGGGGGTCTACGGCGCAACGAAGGCCGGCATCGTGGCCATGACCCACGCGCTGGCTCGCGAGCTCGGTCCACACGGCATCCGCGTCAACTGCGTCAGCCCAGGCAACATGGCCACCGAGATGCATTGGGCCGCCCTCCGGCGGCAGGCCGCTGCCCGGAGCATGCCCTTTGAACGTGTCGTCGACGAGGTCCGCGCCAACATCCCGCTCGGCCGCCACGGGACCGGTGACGACGTCGCGGCCATGGTGAGTTTTCTCGCCTCTAACGATGCGGCCTACGTCACCGGGCAGACCATCAACGTCGACGGTGGATATCAGCCCATCTAGGAGTCACGGTGGCGGTGGCCCTCGACTACAACGGTGAGATCGCGCTGATCAGCGGCGGGGCCACGGGTCTTGGCTTTGCCATCGCCCGCGCCTTTGGCCTCTGCGGCGCAACCATCGCCCTGAACGATCTGGCAGAGGATCGGGTCGCTGCGGCGTGCGAGCGGCTCCGGACGGAAGCGATCGCCTGTCGCGGGTCCGCGGCCGACGTCCGCGATGCCGAGGCGGTCTCGACGCTCATCAGCGCCACTGAGGAAGAGCTGGGAGCGCCAAGCATCGTCGTCGCCAACGCCGGTCTCTACCCCAACACGCCCTTCCTCGACCTGTCAGAGACCGAATGGGACCGCGTCATCGACACCAATCTCAAGGGGGTCTTTCTCCTCTGCCAGGCGGCGGCGCGGTCGATGGTCCGAGCCGGCGTCGCGGGACGAATCATCGTCATCAGCTCGACCGCCGCCCAGCGGGCGATCGGGGGCTGGTCGCACTACTGCACCTCGAAAGCCGCCGCGGTCATGCTGACCAGAGCGATGGCGCTGGAGCTGGGTCCGCACGGCATCCGCGTCAATACCGTGCTGCCCGGCTACATCGACGTCGACGAAGGCGGCCAGCATCTCTCCCTCGCCTACCGGGAAGGGGCGCGCGCCGCCGCCCCATTGGGACGAGCGGGTACGCCGGAGGATGTGGCACGCGGGGTACTGCTGCTCGCCTCCCCTCTGGCCGACTACATCAGTGGGGCCGCCGTCGTCATTGATGGTGCAGCCAGCGCGGGACCCGTCGGACTCCGCGTCGTCGACCCATAGCGCCGACTACGTGTTGTCGCGGCCCGGTCAACGTCTGACCAACGGGAAGCAAGGGGGCGGGCCTTCGGAAAGCCACATCATCGGTTCTCGTTCTCGGCAACGTGTGTTGCGACATTCCCCGGCATCGGCGTCGCGATGGGCAAGAACGCCTCCGCCGTCAGAGCCACGCTGATCTCCCGGTCGATCCCGGTGAAGGTTCCCAGGGCGATCGCCGTCTCCGCCATCTCCCGGGGCCCCGGCGGTCGCGTGCCATGAAGAGCAGTCAGCGTCTCTGTCGCACGGGTCTCGGGTGATGCCGGCTCCCCGCAACCAATCACGAGCGTGACCAGGGCAAGTCCGGCGAATAGTGCGTAGACGGGATGTGAGCGCACTACGACTGGGGGAAGGAAGCGATGTCCGTCATGCGGCTCATACAGGCCCGCTCGCACAAAGAGGACCAGCCTCAAAACGTTTCGCCTCGCGGCCGCGTGAGCTCTGATGCTCGCCCAGGTTCACGCCGGCTGGTCCAGCATGTGAACCTGGTCGTGACGCCTCGCCAGCGCTTGGCGCGGTTCCTGCATCGTTCCACCTCGGCACGGAGGTCTTGGACAGTCCTGGAGTCTTCGGTTGGCCGCCAATGAGAAATCTGACACGGACGCCCCACCGGTCTCGGTGCAATACGGGCACACGGTAACAGCACCAGAGCGCGGTGGGTCATCATGGCGCAGGTTCTGAGAAGGCGATACACGGAGACGGGCTGGTCCGCGCGTCGGTTCACCATGCCTCGCGCTGTTGTCGCGCTCTGGCTGCTGGTGCTGATCGCGGCAGCCGGCTGGTGTCTGTTTGCGTCGTGGTATTCGCTCCCCGCCAACGAGACGAATACCCACTTTGCCTTCGAGAAGATCCCCGGTGGCTTCGCCTCGCCAATCCTGCGCGGCACGCTTCTCCTCTTCATCACGCTGGGAGCTGTGTACGCCGGCGGTTACCTCCTTATTGCTCGCCAGGAGCGTTTGTCCCAGAGTGCGAAAAGCGCCATCGTCATGCTGATCAGCCTGCCGGCGATCGCCAATCTCTTTGTCTATCCCGTCGGAGCCCTCGACGTCTTCAACTACATGATCGAGCTGAAACTGGCCTATGGCTACGGAGAGAATCCCTACCTGGTGACCTTTGCCGGGTACCGTGACGATCCCTTTGCTCTGCCGGCCTTTCTCGTCAACGTTCAGCTCTTCTACGGGCCCATCTGGCTGATTGCCTACGGTCTCCCGGTTGCGGTGGCCGGGTTCGGAAGCATCATTGGTCTCCTGAGCGCCCTGAAAATCTTCAATCTGGGGTTGTTGGCCCTCACCGGCGTCTTGATCTACCGCTCCCGCGAGGATGACCGCGCCGGGTGGCTTGGTGTCTATCTCTTTCTGGCCAATCCGCTCGTTCTGTTCGAGGGCGTTGGCAACGCCCATAACGACGTCCTCATGACGCTGTTCCTCGTTGCTTCCGTCATGGCGTTCCGCCGCAAGTTAGTGATCGCCGGACCGTTGCTCGCCCTCTCGGCACTGGTCAAGGTGTTCACGATCGCGCTCGCCCCGCTGCTCTTTGCCGTCACCTTACGAGACCGCTGGGGATGGCGCCGCCTGGCGCTCTCGGGGTCGCTGGCGCTGCTCGTCGTCGTCATCTCGGTGGCGCCATTCTGGGCGGACGGCGCCATGATCGACGGCCTCCGCAAGGGCACCGCGAAGTCCCAGGAGATGAACCACGTCTCCGTCCTGTCGCTCGCTCACCAGGCCGTCAAGACGCCTTCAATCGCCTCCCAGGTCGCCCCGCTTTTTTCGATCGGCAGTGGCTTTCCGTCCTCGCTGTTCGGCACGTCTTCGGCGATGCCCGACTGGGAAGCCAAGTCCTTGCTGCGGCTGCCCTCCGTCGAGACCAGAAAGACCCTCATCACCCGGGTCTGCGCCACCATCTTTGTCGCTCTCGCCCTGGCAATCGCCGTGGCTGTCGCCCGTGGGCGAGCAATTGAGGCGGGCATCGTCGACACGCTGATGCTCTTCTCGCTCCTCCTGACCAACCTCTATCCCTGGTACCTGATCCCGATTGTTGCGATCCTGGCGTTGTGGCAAGCGCGGCGGGGTCTTGTCTACCTCTTCGCGGGCACGACCCTGGGGCTGGCGTATTACCCTGCCTACGTCTACGCTCGATTCGGATCGGGCTGGGACGAGCTGACGCTGCACCTCTTCCTCGCCCTCTTCCTGACCGTTCCAATGCTCGTCTATCTCATCGCCGAGCTCAGTGGTTTCGTATTCCGGTTCCCCGGCCGGCACGGAAAAGCCTTCGCTGACCTGATCAAGCCAAAGGGTACGT
>JAHWJF010000377.1:0-2751 GCA_019348515.1 Chloroflexota bacterium
ACGGTCTATGCCGCGGTCGACGATCTGCAGGCTTACCTCGATAAAGCCGAGCGTTTGGGCGCCCGGGTGGTGATGCCGGCTACCGATATGGGCGATTTCGCTATCGCCATGTTCGCCGATCCAGCCGGCAATATTACCGGGTTGACCTCTGCCGTTGGTCAACCGGGCGGCGCCTAAGCACGCACCGCACGGTCCAGACCGAGACAGGGATACGAGACTCGCGACCTTCTGGCCGCGGGTCTTGCACAGATGAGCGCTTCACGTGAATCAGCTGCGGGGAGTCCCTATTGTTCCCACCCTGGCCGCCGCCGCCCCGCTCGTGTTCAGGGTCTTGATCGCTTTCGTCGAGGGGTCGGGCGGGGGTTCCACAAGCGCAACCGGTAGCGGGTCCAACGTTTGCGGCACGACCACCACGCGCTCCAGGAGGAAGTCGAAAACGACGCGAATGACCGCCAGGATCGGCACCGCCATCAGCGCGCCCCAGATCCCGGCAATCTGCCCACCGGCGATGACCGCCAGGAAGACGAACAGTGGTGAGACACGGATCGCGTTCCCCTGTACGCGCGGTGCGATGAGGTTCCCATCGATGAAGTTGATCAACACGTAGGAGAGCGCGGTGAGGATCCCCGTCGTCGGAGACACGGTGAACGCAACAATCGTCGCCGGCACCGCGCCGATGTATGACCCGACGAAGGGAACGATGGCGCCGATCGTCGTCCAGATGCCAAGCAGGATCGCAAACGGGACTCCCAGGAGGGTCAGAGCCACGGTCGACGCAATCCCCTGGAAAGTAAGCGACACGAGGAGTCCAGCAAGGTAGCGGGAAAGCGCCTCGATGACGTCGGAGAAGAGGACCAGGGCGTCGTCGCGATACTGCACGGGGAGCAGGCGGATGGTCCCGAACTTGAATCGCTCGCCGTCGACCAGGAGATAAGCGGCGATGAGGATGACGCTGAGGGTGGTGAACACCCCGCCGACCGTTCCGGAAAGGGTATCGAAGGCCCGCGCCACGATACCCTCCAGCAGCCCCTCGGCCCGTTGCGCTCCCGTTTCCTGAAGCTCCGCCATCGCCTCGTCCGGCGACGTATCGAGCAGACCAGCTTGATCGAGGTTTTCCACGACCCGGCGCGCCCAACCGTACGCCTCTTCCAGCAATCGCGGCGCTTGCTCCGCCAGACTCGCTAACTGGCCGACGGCCAGTGGCACGAGCACGATCGCCGCCAGGACGAGCACGGCAAGCACGGCGAGCACGACGAGGGCGATGGCGATTCCGCGCGGGATGACCTTGCTCAGATATTTCACCGGGAAAGAGAGGACCAACGCCACTGCCATGCCGGTGAGTAACAGCTTGGGCAGAGTCGGCGCTTTCCAGAATACGAGGAGGATCAGCGCCGCCACGATAGCGAGCAGGATATTACGCGTCCGGGGTGAGACCGGGATCTGCGTCAACTCGGCGTGCATGTCCGACCTTTCTGGGCAAGCGAACCCGCGGCCGTCGCGGGACCAGGGCTCGAGCGTCGTGATGCATGCGCGACGCTACCACTTCTCGTGTCATTGCGTTAGAGGCCGTGACCAAAATCGGCACTGAAGGCATATTCATCCGCACTCCACGGCTGCCGCCAGGCGTCCGTGGCGAACCGCTCCAGGCGAAACGGATGGAGATCGACCCATGACGGACCGCCTGGAGAAAACAGGAGATCGGCCATTGCTTCGGCGACGGCCGGTCCTTTCTTGAACCCGGCACCGCTGAATCCGGCCGTCAGGTAGAGCCCCTGCGGTCCGGCCGCGCCGACGATCGGGTGGGCGTCCGGGGTCATATCGTAGAGTCCCGCATGCCCATGCAAATACACGGCGTCCTTCATGGCGGGAATGCGGCGCGCCAGGGCGGCGATTGCCAGTTGCCCGTACCCGGGGTCGTTGCGCGGTTCATGGCGGTCGGGGTCGACGGGGTCATGCTGATCACCACCACCGACACCAATCAACGTTCTCCCCGGCGCCCAGGGCCGGGTGAAGATCCCGGCCGCGGTGTCGAGCAAGGCCATGTGGTCAGGAACGTCGAGTGGTCGCTGGATAATTGCAACCTGAACCCGAAGCGCCGTGATCGGGACACTGACTCCCGTCCCTAGCAGCACGCTGGGTGTCCACGGCCCAGCGGCAACGACGATGGTTTCCGCCGGGACGAAGCCCTCGCTGATGCGGACGCCGCGCACGCGGTCACCCGCAATCTCGATCCCAAGCACCGGCGTCCCTTCTCGGACAATCGCCCCCGCCTCCTGCGCCGCGCGCGCCATGTCCCGGGTTGCGGCGACGGCATCGACATAGCCGCTATCAGGCTCGTAAGCCGCGTGGGTCACATCGTCCCAGTTTGCCCATGGCTGCAACTCCTGGAGCTCCTCCCGCGTCACTACTCGCGAGGGGATACCGAGGGAGTTTTGTCGTGCCACATTGCGGTGGAGCCGTTCGACATTGGATTCACGCCCAGGAGACGTATCGACGGTGACAATGAGCCCGGTTGGGGTGTGCACCGGATCGCCGCCCACAAGCTCCGGCCACGCGGCGAAGGTCTGCCAGCCGCGATGAGCAAGAATGGCTTCCGGCTGATTGGAGTAGTGCCGGCGCAGCAGCGCGCCCGTTTTGCCACTGGCCCCGGCGGCCACAATTGAACGCTCCAACAGCGTCACCCGTCCCGCGCCACGCCGGGCAAGCTGCCAGGCGAGACTGGTGCCCACGATGCCGCCACCGATGATGATG
>JAHWJF010000377.1:2851-4212 GCA_019348515.1 Chloroflexota bacterium
CGTAGTTCAATGCGGTTTCGGGATCTCTTTGAGCTCCAGCTTCTCGCGATCCCATCCGGCCAATTCGGCGCTCGCGACGTAGGTGCTCTGCAGGAAGTCCATCAGCGCGGCCTCCGGGTCGTCCGCGGTGCGCACCGCGTCATAGGGCAGCAGAAACTCGCGCATCTCGGCGCTCCAGAACGCCGCCTCCGGAGCGATCTTCGCCTCCGGCAGCCCGTCCGGTTGCGGGTACACATAGGCATAGAAGGCGGGATAGTCGATTGGACCGCTGCCGGGCCAGAACCCAGCGGCCCAGTTCTGCTCGTCCTCGGCGACCCGGTAGATGTACCCGCCTCCTGGCGGCGGAGCGGCCGGTTCGCCATTGTGCCGGGTGACGGTCAGATCGAAGGAGCCCCAGAACCAGTGCACCGGGCTCGCCTTGCCCCTGAACCAGGCGCGATGCTCCCACAGGACTCGTGACGTAGAGGTGAGGATGCGCCACCAGCGGTCGACCGCGTGGGGGTCGTAACTGGCGTGGATGGTGTCCTCCTCAAAGGGGATGGGATTCGGGATCTCCTGCGGCATGGTGTTGATCCGGACGTCGATACCGAGCGCCCTCAGACACGACATCAACTCGTCGTAGAAGTGAGCAACGGAGCGGGGGTAGAGGGGCACGAGCTTGCGCGTTCCCTCGCCCGTAGTAACGGCGAGGTTGTGGTCGACGAAGTCGAAATCGACCTGGAATACGCTCCCACCATAGGGGAGCGGACGCGTGGTGAGCCCGCGTGTGGAGAGGTGGAGGGCGGTATGCCAGAGCTGATTCTGGAATGGCGCCAGCTCGACATTGAGCTTGCCGACGATCTGGGTCCACATGTGCAGCGTTTCCCGTGTCTCAGCCCAGGCATTGAGCGGGAGGTCTGGCCAGCGCTCCTCGCGCGACAGGGTCTCCGCGGCGGCACGATCGAGAATCGGCATGGGACTCCTCGGGTATAGCCGGGCCAGCGTGGACGAGCCGGCGGCAAAGATGCCCCGGGTTCGTGGCATACTAGCAATTCAGGCAGCAGGGTCTTGTGGACGTTGGACCGCCCCCGACCGGCTGACGTGCATCAAGACCGCGCCGACGTAGCTCAATCGGCAGAGCAGCTGTTTTGTAAACAGCAGGTTAGGAGTTCGAGTCTCCTCGTCGGCTCCCAGAAACCCACGCGATAGAGCCAAAAATAGACCCGGGTGGAACCGCACTCCACTCGGGTCTCGCTCTTTGACCGCAATTTTGACCGCAGTTTGTTGAGGTATACTCCAGGGAGCGCGGCTGACACGCGCTTGAGCGGAATCGTGGAGGGCCAGAGGTGCTGTCCCTGGTGGGAGTCAAGGCCTGAAGGTCT
>JAHWJF010000378.1 GCA_019348515.1 Chloroflexota bacterium
CACCTCGTTCATCCGTTCGAGCCGCGCCGCGGACAATCCTCCGCCCCTCCTCGCCTGGTACCTTTGTCTGGTCTCCAGGGGCTCCACCAACGACGATGCCGGCGTCGCTTCAACTGAAGCGGCGATCCCCGACGACGTAGCTGCCGCGGCGCCGATCGCGGCCGATTTCAGCAGTGTGCGGCGCGAACTGGACAATCGACGTATCGGGGCGCTGGATCGCGTATTGATTCTCATCTAAAGTCTCCTCGGGAATATGCACTCCATCATGCATGGTCCCGTCGCATGACGAACCACCAGGAACACTCGATAGTCGTACGGGAGCGTCCACGATCGACAATCGACGCCCGCGAGCTTGCCGCTGCCAGCGACACATGCGAGATCCGGGTACTGCCCGTCGGCACCGCACCTCTGGCGCGACCTGTCCCCCCTGCCTCTCCTAGCCTTCAGAATCTTCAGAATCTTCGTAACCTTCCATAACGGTCATCCTGCATCAGAATGCCCTGCTCCAACCATCTAGCAAAGGGATCACCAGGAATCGGTATCAGCCTGGCAACCGGCCCGCAGCGATGATTCCAGTCGACGACGGGGTGATGTTCACATCCCAGGACAAGACCATCAGGGGCATCAAGTCGATCGACGCTCATGGTCGGCTCGCGTTGGCCAAGCCAAAACGGAGGTATGCGCGGGAGTCAGTTCGCTCGGCACGCTCTTGACCGCCGCGTTACGGCCTCGGGCAATGTACGCGCTCCAAACCTCTACTCAACCAGAAACCGCTCGGGACAATGCGCCGGTATCACCCGCGTCTATTCAGTTCCCACCATGCAGATGACATCCGTCCCCAGCCGAACGTTGGAGAGGGAAACGGACTTCGGGTCCTGGCCGTGATTGCACATCACCGGGACAACCGCGATCGCCGGCCAGCGGACGCGGGCGTTGGCGATCCGCAGCTGCAACTCTTCCCAGGCGTCAGGATGGACGCGGACGAGCAGGCCGCCGAACAGACTCCCTCTGACAGAGGTGCGGATCATGTCGCCGATAGCGAGCTCGACGTCGCCCGGCGATTCGTCTGCCCAGCGCTCCCCGACCAGCGTGATGGTCCGGAGAGCCACCTGCCTCGGCTCGCGATCGTCCATGTGCACGTTCGTGTTCCACCAATTACGTGGAGACGGTCCCCGTCACCGTCCGCCGTTGACGCCGCTGCCCGGGTCGACTTCCCATTATCACTACGAGCTGGTCTGATCCAGAATGACCGGCTCGGGTGTCGCCAGCCGAGTCGTCAGGGTCGATGCACTACCGACGATCGCATCAACCTCGATCTCGACCCGCAAGTCGGGGTCGATCAGTGTGCTATTGCCGACGAGTGTCCCTGCCGGACGGATGGTGCCGAAGACACGCCCCAGCTCCGCGCCGACCACAGGGTAGTCGGCAATGTCGGTGACGAAGACCCGGTAGCGGATGACGTCGCCCAGCGCCGCTCCCGCTTCCGCCAGCGCCTGCTCGATGACCTCCAGAATGAAGCGGGTCTGGGCCGCCGCGTCTCCCGGCGCGAACGGGGCGCCGTCCTTGATGGCCGCGGTTCCCGCTACCGCGACCTGGTTCCCGACCCGCACGGCCCGGCTGTAGCCGAATCTGATCTCGAACGGGCCGCCCGAGCTGACCAATTGCCGCCTCGCCGCCACGACGCCCTCCCCCGCTCATCGACATCCCGGTTGCTCCGTTGTCTGACCGCCGCTATCGTACCCTCACGGTCCCGGTCAGGAATCGTGTCTCACGACCGCCGCGCGAGGTGAAGGAGCCACAAGAGCTATGTCAAGCACCGGAACGAATGGCATTCCCCAACGGCCCCTGGGGACGACCGGGGTTAGCGTTTCGATGCTCTGCCTCGGGGGCTTTCACCTCAGCGTGCCACCGGAAGAGGAGGCGACCCGCATCATCCACACCGCCATCGATAGTGGCATCACCTTCATGGACAACGCCTGGGAGTACGCCGACCACGAGTCGGAGCGGCGCATGGGGAATGCGCTGGCGCAGGATGGCTACCGGGACAAGGTCTTCCTGATGACCAAGAACTGCGCCCACGACCGCACGGCGGCCAATTCGATGGTCAAACTGGAAGAGAGCCTCCGCCGGCTTCAGACCGATCACCTCGATCTCTGGCAGATCCACGAGGTGACCTTCCCGGACGACCCGGATCGCATCTTCGCCTCCGGTGGTGCGGCGGAGGCGATGCTGAAAGCGAAAGAGGACGGCAAGGTCCGCTTCATCGGCTTCACCGGTCACAAGAGCCCGTCGATCTTCCGCCGCATGCTTTCGCAGGGCTTTCCCTGGGACACGTTGCAAATGCCGGTCAGCGTCCTCGACGCCAATTTCAACTCCTTCCAGAAGGAGATCATTCCCATCGCCCAGGAGCAGGGTGTAGGCGTCATCGGCATGAAGAGTCTCGCCGCCGGGCGCATCTTTGATGACCCGACGATCGATATCACCGCCGAGGAGGCCATCCGCTACGCCCTCTCGCAGCCGATCGCCTCCCTCTGCACGGGCATCGACAGCATGGCCATCCTCGAGCAGAACCTGCGCATCGCGCGCGATTTCGTGCCGATGACGGCCGAGGAGCAGTCCGCTGCCATCGACAAGGTCTTCCACCACGCCTGGGCCGGCCAGCACGAACCGTTCAAGACCTCGTTCGATTTCGAGGGGAACGAGGCGCGCAGGGAGCATGGGATCCCGCTGAAGGCCGCGGCCGCGGATTAGGGACGGCGAGACGGCTATCGGCTATCGGCTATCAGCTATCAGTCGAAGACGAAAAGTCGGCAAGTTCGGCAAGTTCGGCAAGTTCGGCAAGTTCGGCAAGGAAGAGCGTAGTCGGGAGGCGGGTATTGGATGCAGGTCGGAGCCAATACTTGCAGCCGATAGCCGATAGCCGATAGCCGATAGCCACGTAGGGAGTCGAAACGACATGACAAGCTACCGGGATCGGGTCGGCATCGCGATCTTTCCGCGCTCGTCGGAGGCGGCAGTCGATCTCTGCGTCCGCGCCGAGCGGGCGAATGTCAACAACGCCTGGATGGTGATGCCGGCCACCGCTCTCGACACCCTCACCATCCTCGCCGCGGCGGCGGTGAAGACCGAGCGCATCACCCTCGGTACGGCCATCGTACCCGCCTTCACCCGGCATCCCCTCGCCTTTGTCACTCAGGCCCTGGCCCTGGAGGGTCTGGCTCCCGGCCGCTTCGACCTCGGCATCGGCAGCGCACACGCGAGGACGATGGTCGACGTCTATCACATCGATTTCGACCGGCCCCTGCGCCGCTTGACCGAGTACCTCAACATCGTCCAGCCGATATTGAAGACCGGCTCCGTTCACTTCGAGGGGGAGTTCTACCGGGCGGACGCCAGCTTCCCGCACGCGCCGGGGACCCCGGTGCCAATAGCCGCGTTACGGGCCCCCGCCTTCCGGGTCGCGGGACGCCTCGCCGACGGCGCCATGAGCTGGAACTGCCCGACGGCCTACATCCAGCAGGTCGCGTTGCCCGCGCTGCAGGAAGGGGCCGACAGCGCCGGCCGTGACCGGCCGCGGCTGATGGTCCACGTCCCGGTGATAGTCACCACCGATCGTGACGAGGTCCATCGCAACGCGGGTGAGCAGCTTCGCTACTACGCCGCGGCGCCGTTCTACGCCCGTATGTTCGCCGACGCCGGCTACCCGCTGCTGCCCGACGGCTCGGTAAGCCCCGAACTGATCGACGACCTCGTCGTCAGTGGCACGCCGGACGAGATCGCCACGCAACTCCGCCATCGCCTCGACCTTGGCTTTGACGTGCTGATGGTCAATCCCCTCCGCACCGAGGACGATGCGGCCCACGAAGACGCGGTGCTGGAGATCCTGGGTGGACTGTGAGTGAGACGAAGGTGATAAGTGATGGTGATTACTCGCTACGCTCGTGGTGATAGGGTGATTGTTCGCTGCGCTCACGGTGATCGGGTGATGCCTCTCTGCGGTCGCGGTGACGGGGTGACCGAAAAGCATCAGTCGTTCTCCCCATCACCCATCATCCATCACCCTCGTCTTACCCCGTCACGCCTCGACCAGCGAGATGAACTCCGGGAAATCCTCGAGGCGGTCGATGAAGGGCGTTGACTCGGGCTTGCCGCTGGCCGCGTCGTAGCGCAGGATCTGCTTGGTCTCGCGGCTACAGACGTAG
>JAHWJF010000379.1 GCA_019348515.1 Chloroflexota bacterium
AGGACGTCGTCACCGAGGAGCGGACGCTGGAGGTGCCGGTCACCGAGGAGCGGGTGCGCGTCGAGCGGCGGGTCGTCGATCGGCCGGTCAGTGCAGCGGATGCGGATGCCTTCGAGGAGACGGTCATCGACGTGCCGGTCACCACCGAGACGGTCGACGTCCAGAAGCAAGCGCGGGTGGCCGAGGAGGTCGTCCTCAGCAAGGAGGCGGCCCAGCGCACCGAGCGCGTCTCCGATACCGTCCGCAAGGAAGAGGTCTTCATCGATGATGAAGGCGACGTTGACGCGTCCCTGCGCGAAGGGAGCGCTCGTGACACTCGCCGCGGGCGGTAAGCCCGCGGCCGCGGTTCTCACGACGATGTCTCGCCGCTAGATGCTCACCTCGGAACGCCGTGTGGATGAACCGCCGCCGTCGATACACGCCAGCCTGGCACTGTGTAGGCGGTCTTGATGACAACTCAATCGGCGACGGACGTGAGCATGGGGAAGTTGGTCAAACTGGGCGGTTCCGACCTCACCGTCGCCGATCCTCGCGAAGATGTGCGTGGGCGGACGGTGGTCGACCGGAACGGTGACGAGATCGGGTACGTCGACGCGCTGCTGATCGATGACCGAGAGAGCAAGGTGCGCGTTCTGCGGGTCGCGTCGGGTGGCTTCCTTGGTATTGGCGAGAGCGCGTTCTTGCTGCCGGTCGACGCGATCACTCGCATCACCGCCGATCGGGTCGTCGTCGATCAGACGCGGGAGCGGATTGCCGGCGCGCCCGCGTACGATCCTGAACTCACCTACGACCAGGACTACTACGGAGGTCTCTATGGCTACTACGGCTACGGCCCGTACTGGGGCCCGGGGTATGGCTACCCGGCCTACCCGTACTCCCCGTAGTGGTTCCCTGCCCGGGCGTTGAATGAGGAACGACATGAACCGAGCACGCGAGATCGATCGGACCCCCGCAATGCGCACCGGCACCACCGCTCGCGTCGCGAAGACGCCAGGGGCCAGGCTGACCGACGTGGCCAAAAGCCGCGCCATCAATCAGGTCCGGGAGGGAATCCGCGTCGTCGACGCCAACGGCGAGGAGCTCGGCAACGTCGAATACATCAAGATGGGCGATCCCCACTCGACCACCGTCAGTCCCGCCACCCAGTACGACCCGAGCCTGATCGAGGCGTTTTTCGGAATGAGCGAACCGGATTTGCCGGAGCCCCTGCCTAGCAGCCTACTGAGCTCTGACGATGTCAAGATCGACGACAAAGACTGGATTGCCTCCAACCACTTCATGACCGCCGATCTCATCGGAAGCATCTCCGGCGACACCGTGACGCTCACCGTCGATAAGGACCACACGCTCACCGATTTGAGGTGCGAGCGCCGGCCTACATCTGTTGTGACGGGTTGAAGGATCATTCAATTGAAATAATCATTCGCGTGGATCTGGGGCACGGCTACTCCAGCGTTCGCCCTCATCATGGGCTTCGTCGTTACCGTCGGCGTGCTTAGCGTGGCGGCCCAGGATGCCACACCCGGCGGTGAGCAAGAGGAAGCGTGCGCCACGGACATGGCCACGGCAGCATCAGGGGCAACAGCGGAAGCGACGACCGCCACACCGGCGGCCGAGGGTTGCGTCGCGATTGAGAGCTACGACATCTACTTCGATCCGAACCTGGTCACGATCCGCGACCACGTCCCGCGTCACGAAAAGGAGGAGACGTTCATACGTGCGCCGTCGACCCGCTCGATCTCCCAACGCCGCGGAGAGATCGTTGCCAGTTGGTTGTAGGACTGTCTGCGGTGCGCTCTATCGACCCGGGCGCGGAGCAGCCGGTCACCACCCCAGGATCCCTGGAATTGGCGCTACTGGGGTTACGACAACCGCCCGTTCGCCGGAGCCGTCTGGCTCTGGACTGTCCTGATCTTCATCCTCCTCTGGTACGTGGTCTCGTTCTTCAGAGCCCGTGTCTTCTGGTAGCCGATCGTCCTGAAACGGACCTCCATCATCTTGAAAAGGCGTGTGCGAGACCACGCCTCGGCCGTGCGGAGAGGGTTGAGACACGGCCACAACTGATCGCCTCGCTCGGCAACCGATAGCACCGTCCAGCGGCCGAATCTCGGCGAGATCGTCCACAACTGCAACATCGATCCGGGTGAGGAGACCGCTGTGACAACCACTGCCGAGCCCGGGGACTACGAGTACTACTGCTCGATCCTCGGCCACCGGGCGGCCGGGATGGTTGGGACCTTGGATGTCGAGTGAGCGGCCTGCGACTCAGCTAGTTCGCTCCCGCAAGATGATTGGACATCAGTGCCGAACGGGCCATCGGTAGGAGGAGGGCCAGCGTGACACGATTCTTCACCCCTTTGGCCATGGCATTGGGCCTGCTCACCGCGGTCTACGCCACGTCCAGCGTGTCTCAGCTCGTGTGGGCGAGCCACAACCCCGACGGGACGTATTGCGCCGGTCCAGCCGAGATGGAGATGTTCTCGCTGATCAACGATTTCCGCGCCGGGCGCGGGCTCGATCCGCTCGAACTATCAGAGCCGCTTGGCGCGGCGGCGACCCACAAGAGCGAGGAGATGGCGCGTGAAGCCTACTTGTCCCACGTCTCGCCCGATGACGTGACGCCACGGGAGCTGATCGCTGCCCACGGCTATGAGCACAACACCGCGACCGGCGAGAACATCGCCGCCGGTCAGGAGAGTGCCGAAGCCACCTTCGCGCAGTGGCGTGATTCTCCCTCGCACCGCGAGCTGATGCTCGACGAGGAATTCGAGGCGATCGGCATCGCGCGGGCCTACAACGTCGAGACCGACTACGACTGGTACTGGACGGCGGAGTTCGGTGGTGTGCTCGCTGAGTCTGCCGGGGCCTGCAACGCCCCGGATGGATCCTCCAACGGCGTTCCGGCCGCGACGCCGGGGCCGGTCGATGCCGCCGCGGTGCCGGTGCGGCTGATCTGCGACGGTATGCGGCTTCCGGATGGGACCTATGACCTGACCTGCCGCGAGACGTGAGTGTGGCGTCGAGTTACGCAGTTAGGCTGTGACGACGGTTTAGGGCTCGATTTCGGGCTGATCACCATGAGGAGCATTCAATGTTGATCGTGCGTCTTGTCTCGCTCGCGCTCATCACACTCTTCACGGGCGGCATGACTGCCTGGGCACAGGAGGCAACTTCCGAACGTGGATTCGATCCGGCGGCGCGGTTCCCGGCGCACATCCACGCGGGAACATGCGAGGAACCGGGTGAGATTGCCTGGGAACTGGCCGAGGGAGGGTTCGGGCTGCCGGCGCCGTTCGAGACCGAAACACCCTCAGATGTACGCGCGACCTACGTGGGGCCGGACGCCGCCAACCCGGCAATCGTCTCGGTCACCACCCTCGACGCGACGCTCGATGAGCTTGTCGCGGACGGCCACGTCATCGACGCGCATACCGCCGCGGAGGGCGTCGAAGCGGCGACGAGGATCGCCTGTGGCGCGGTCGGCGGTTTTCTCGCCGGTGATGACCTCGTCTTCGGCATGCAGGAGGCGAACGGATCGCGCCACGGCGGCACAGGCTGGCTGCACGCCAACGGCGACGACACGACGACGGTCACCCTCTTCCTGGTTTCCGGTCTCGGGAACGGCGCCAACACCGCGCTGGGCAATGGCGCCACCACCCCTGCGGATGAACCGGAGGTGGTTGCGGAGGCCGAACCAGCAGCCCCTCTGCCGTCAGGAGTAGAGACGACGGAGCTGGTCGTCGAGGGTGGGGAGTTTACGGCGGAAGAGCTGACCCTGGTCGAAGATTTGCCGACCGTGCTGCGTGTGACCAATGACGACGATCGGCCCTACCACTTTCGCATCAACGACCTGGTGGCGACGATCGTGCTGCCGCCGAATGAGCTCACGGTGGTCGAATTCACGACGCCCTCCGGCGGCGTCTTTGCAGGCCGTCTGCTGGCCCCCGATGATGAGGCAGAGTTGGACCTCCTTCCGGTCACCGTCGTGCCCCGGCCAGAAGTTGCGCCGTGAGGCGTCGTGTGGACTTCGGCAGCACAGGCAGTCTGCGGAAGACGACCTGTGCCCGACGTGAGCGCGTCACCTCCGTTCAGCAAACGCTCAGCCGCAGTTCAGGGCTCGCTCAGCGCCCGTCTCCATACTGACATCACGATCGGTTCCCGGGGGTGGTGCCGGGCGGGCCTTTCCACCCCCGGGTCCGGTC
>JAHWJF010000380.1 GCA_019348515.1 Chloroflexota bacterium
AAACTGCCCGCCTAACAGCAGCGCGACCACCTGGAAATCGGGTATGACCATCCGTACGAAAGAACACTCCCCGCCTGGCGCAGACAACCCGATGGCGCCTATACCGAATCGGTCTACCGAGAGGGAATCGTGCGTCCGCAATCGCTGCCCGGCGTGGCCATCGACCTCGACGCGCTCCTCACGTCGTAGCACGATTGTCGGTTGATGGTGCTTCGGGAACGCCTCCGTGCGCTGCCCGGTCATTCTCATACGAGCTCGGGCTGATACCCACCGGCGCCGGGCCGCGGCCGCGACCGGTCCTCCGCCCTGCCTCTCCTAACCTTCGGAATCTTCGAAATCTTCGTAACCTTCCATAACGTCAACCGGCCTCGGGATGCCCCGAACCCGCCACCCAGCGACGGGATCACCCGGATGTCGTATTCGTGCGCTGGGAGCGCAGGGCAAGGGGGATGGCGAACCGCTGCCACACCAAAGCATCACCCGGACCTGAAGGCCGTTTGGGTCAGGCCAGAAACACCCGGGCGCCGGCCTCGACCACAGCCGGTTCACCCTCGTAGGTCGCGTAGAAGCCGCGCATCCCCTGGTCGAGATAGCGCAGCGCCTCGGTCACCGCCGCGTCCGGCCGCGCGCCATCCGGGAACAGCAGGGCGTAGCGGGCAAACTCGACACAGGGAGAGGCCACGATCACCGACCGCAAGTCCAGTCGCTTCCCGTCGGCGCCTTCGACAACCACCCCGCAAGTCAGATCTTCTGCCTGAAACGGCTGATCCACCTCGACCAGGATGTTCTCTCCGGCAATACCGTTGGAGAGGTGCCGGCCAAACCGCTGTCGCATCGCCAGGTAATGGGTAGTGAAGCCAAGCGAGATCCCATTCTCGCCACCGCGGTTCTTGGAGGCCGGGTGGTCGTGGTGATGCACGTCGACGATGATCTCCCCGTTCTCCGTCAGTCCAACCACACCGGAAGAGCTGAGGCTGATCGCCGGCACCGACCGGATTGGCGCCGGGTCATAGCGGCGGGGTTTCGACCCCACCTTCAGGCTCGACTCCTGCACCTGGAGTCGCACGATCGTTCCGATGAACCGCACCGGACCCCTACCTTTCGGACCGCTTCACGTTGCCCGGTCGATCCCGATCACGTCCAGGTCGAGGTCCATTCCTGTTGGCTGCGTCGGGAACGCTAGAAGACGAGGACGTTTGTCGCCTCGGCGCTGCGCCGGGCCAGATCGGGCGGCGTGGTGAAGGCGGCGTTCTTCCCCTCGAGATCGGCCTGGCTGACCCCACGGGCCTGCGCGCAGCCCCCTCAGACGTGGATCGGGATGCCCTTCGCCTGGGCCTTGGCCATCAGCTCGGAAAGTGGCGGGAACCCGAGCGGCATCAGGGTCGCGATGTAGTGATCCTGAATCAGCACCGCGGCATCGCCCGCGAGATTGATCTCCACATCAATCCCTGCCTCGGCGGCGCCGTTGACGGCGAGGTGAATCGGCATACATGCCTTGGTCGGGTCGTCTGGTCCATGCGTCGCGATGTAGAGCAGTCGTGGCATGGGCGGCCTCCTTTCGCCTGTTTCGTGGCTGGACAACCCCGAATCCCCTTCCTGCTCAGGCTACAACCGGCGCCAGCATTGTCAAGACTCGCCCTCTCAATCGGGCATCCTCTGCGAATTGAGGTTCGTCATCATCCTCGGTACAGTGACACGATGACCGTGTCATGCTGAGGAACGAAGCATCTCGGCGTGAGTCTGCGTTCGTTTCCTGCCGACGAGATTCTTCGCCTGTGGGCTCAGAATGACACCTTTATTGTGTCGCGGCACTCAGGCGCGAGATAGCGGAACGTCCTCGCCGGTCCTACCGATCACCTGTTAGACCATCCAGCAACTCCACCAGTTCGCGCGGGGCCGAGAACATCGGCCAGTGGCCGGTCTCCATCTCCAGGTAGTGCCACGGCGGCCCCGCCATTGCCGCGATCTGCGGCACTCCGGCGGCGACCAGACCTCGCATCTCGTCGCAGGCGATGAGAACCCGCCGGTAGGGCGTATCCTCGGCGTCCGCGTGCTTGAGACGCAGCGGCTGGGTGTACGTCGCCCACGGGTGCGGCGTGGACTTGGCCACCATCGCTTCTTGCTCTCTCTCCCCGAGCCCGGCAATGCTCGTATCTTCGGCCAGCATCTCGAACCCGGGGAAGGGGTAGCGCCACCCTTCGCCGAATTGGTCGATCGTTTGCCGCAACGCCGCCAACGCCTCGGGCGGGTAGAGATCGACCATCGCCATCCCGTCCCCGAGCGGGGCCGAGTCGACGTACACGAGCTGCGATATCCGATCCGGCATGCGATCGGCGACACCCGTCACGACGGTGCCGGCGTAGCTGTGCCCCGCCAGGATGACGTCGTCGAGATCGTTCCAGGCAATGGTGTTGACGACGTCGGTGATGTGCGTCTCGAGATCGATCTCAGGCCGCGCCAGGTGAACGCGTTCGCCGAGCCCGGTCAGCGTGATCGGGTAGACGTCATGTCCCCGGTCGCGCAGACCCGACGCCACGTCCTGCCACGCCCACCCACCAAGCCACGCTCCTGGGACCAACACGTACGTCGCCAACTGCTTCTCCTTTACCAAGAGTTCCACTCACCGGCATTGATAGTACGCTCTCATACCTGACAGATCGCGTCAGGTATAGGAAGGGATTTTCCGATCGTGCGCGCGTCGCGGCTCGTCTCCATCCTCCTCTTGCTCCAGGCTCTGGGCCGGCTCACCGCGCAAGAGCTTGCCGAAGCATTGGAGGTCTCCGAGCGCACTATGTACCGCGATCTCTTCGAGTTGGGCGCCGCCGGGGTGCCGGTCTACGGCGAGCGCGGAAAGGGTGGGGGCTACCGGCTGCTCGACGGCTACCGCACGAACCTCACCGGACTCACGGCAGAGGAAGCTGGCGCGCTGCTCATGGCTGGCGCTCCCGGCCCGGCCTCGGAGCTGGGACTCGGCTCTCTCCTCGCGGCGACACGGCTCAAGCTCCTGGCCGCTGTTCCGCCGGCACTGCGTGAGACCGCGACCCGCGCCGAGGCACGCTTTTACCTCGATCCCGGTGGGTGGACGCACGAGCGTGCCCGTGATGACCGCCACCTCCGGACCGTGGCGGGGGCGGTCTGGAACGACCGGCGGCTCGAGATCCGCTACCGCCGTCCCGACGGCCGCGCGGTCCGCCGCATGCTCGACCCGCTCGGGCTCGTTCATAAGACCGGCGTCTGGTACCTCGCCGCCAGGCACGGTGGAGTCACGCGGGTCTACCGCGTCGATCGCATCCTGGCTGCTCAGGAAACGGAGACCGCGGCACGGCGCCCTGATGACTTCGACCTGGTGACGTTCTGGGAGAACTGGGAAGCCGAGTACGCGGCCAGCTTGCCGGCCTTCTCCGTCCGGGTTCGGCTCGGGCCGCTGGCACAACGGCACCGCAACCATCTCGGTGCGCTCTCACCCCGGGCGGTTGCGGAAGATCCGCCTGATAGCCGTGGCTGGGTCGAGCAGACGCTGCTCTTCGACGACCGGCGGGTGGCGGTCGCCGCGCTGCTCGCTCTGGCGCCCGACATCGTGATCATCGCCCCGGACGACCTGCGTGATGATCTCATCGTGGTTGCGAGGGAGACGATCGAGCAGCAACGATTGGGGTGACGCGAAATGTCCAGGGACTAACGTCCGGCCGATGCGTTTACTCTGGCTGTTGTGCTTCGCCGGCGGGCTCGGGCCTTACAGCCATGAACCGCAGCCGTCGATAGTCGGCTACCCAGCGCCCCTCGCGGTACAGCATCGGCCGGGTCAATTCGTTCACCCGCTCCTGGACCCGCGCGCGGCGATCGGGCGGTACCAGTGTGAGAAAGTCACCGCCGAACATGCGGACCCAATCGGCGGCCCCGTTCGGGCAATCGTCGAGCGGTGTCGGCCGGTCGAACAGGTGCATGAGCACCACCTCGAAGCCTGCCCGCTCTAAAAGCGAGCCGTACTCCCCGATGCTCGGGAAGTACCACGGGCTGCGGATCCGCTCCCGCGGGATGCACTCCTCGTCGAGCGCCTGGTAGATGGCCCCGACGAGGGTCCTGATGTTCCCTTTGCCCCCCATCTCCGCCACGAACCGCCCGCCCGGCTTGAGCGCCCGAAAGACACAGGCGGCGACGGCCTCTGGCGGCGACATCCAGTGCAGCGCGGCGTTGGAGAAGAC
>JAHWJF010000381.1 GCA_019348515.1 Chloroflexota bacterium
ATCCGCGTGCCGACCCTCGTCCTCCACCGGACCGATGACCAGAACGTTCGAGTGGAGCAGGGCCGGCTGCTCGCAAGTCTCATCCCTGGCGCACAACTGGTGGTGCTGCCTGGGAACGAACACTTCATCTTCGCCGGCGACCAGGACGCGGTGATCGACGAGATCGAGGAATTCCTCACGGGGGTGCGGGACCCAGGCGAGCGCAACCGAGTGCTTTCCACCATCGTCTTCACCGATATCGTCGATTCAACCGCGACGGCGCTCGAACTCGGCGACCGGCGCTGGCGCGAACTCCTCGACCGGCACCACGCGCTCGTGCGACGGGCCCTCCATCGGTTCGGCGGCGAGGAGCTCGATACCGCTGGCGACGGCTTCCTCAGCAGTTTTGGCGGGCCGGCTCGGGCTGTGCGGTTTGCCAACCATGTCGTTCAACAGGTGCGCGACCTAGGAATCGAGATCCGGGCCGGGGTCCACACCGGCGAGTGCGAGCTTCATGAAGGCAAGCTCGCGGGGGTGGCCCTCCACGTCGGCGCACGCATCGCCGGCCTCGCCGGCCCCGGGGAGGTGCTCGTGTCCTCAACCGTCCGGGACCTTGTTGCTGGTTCGGGTCTTAACTTCGCCGATCGCGGCCACCAGCGGCTGCGCGGGCTGCCAGAAGCCCAGCGTCTGTACGCGGTTAGATCATGACCACGCGTACGGCAGCCGCAATCACCATCGGCTGGCGGGTCTAATAGTGCTGCTTGCGCCACTGTCAAGTTCGACCCAGCCTCAGAGACGTACAACGCGGCCGCGGTCCGCACGCAATTCGATGGCAGATAGCGAGACAACACCGTCCCTGGCCGCGCTAGCGGTCGCTCACCGAGGCTAAGATCGATTCGACGCGCGCCGCTTGGGCTTTGCTTTCTTGGGTGCGCTGCGCTTCTTGGGGAAAAGCCGGTCTAGTCCCCTCTCAAACGGCTCCTTGACCGCGGTCTCGGCCCTTGACGTGAACACCGCACCAATAGCACCCGCAGCGAACGCCACGAGCTTCCCCAGAACCGTATCCCAGGTCAGACCTACGAACGGAAATAGCCATTCCTGGCGGCCGACCGGACTCACCAGCTCGACCCGAGCCGCTTCCCCGGACGGGATTGATGCCAGGTCGAGCGTGCGCTGCTCACGGCCCCCGGACAGCACCTCAGCCGCCGCCGACTCGGGAAATGTCTTCAGGGCACCCCGCCGAGGGGTCAGCAGCGTGAATGTCGATCCCTCAGCTGGCACCAGCGAAACATCGGTAGCGAGAAAGACCTCATCGGCCACCGGCAGCTCGCTCGTGGTCGTGAGGGGAATCGTCGCGAGATCCGCTAACTCTTGCGTTTTCAGCGCATAGACTGCCGCATCATCCTGGATGCGGTCCCGTTTCCAGCCGGCCTCAAGGAGCATGTCGCCAATTGACGTTCGGATGCTGTTTGCTTGTTGGCTAGAAAGCTCGGCGGACTCCAAAGTGTTGCCTAAAGCCTGATGGACAAGGAGCTCGTCCTCTCGGGTGAGGGTCAGTTCAGTTGTGGTGTTCCACCGGGCTGGGGTCCCTTCGAGTTCAGCGAGGACATCGACTGGAACCGAAACTACCTCTCGGGTGAACGGTGCGCTGAACTGAGGTCCGAGGAAGACCAGCGACGCTACCCAAATGATCAGTACGAGTGCGATGAGAAGGAAACCATCACGCACACCGCGCTCGCGGCCGCTCGAGGGACTTTCGCGGCGCGGCCGTTCCGATCGCGTGAAGTACCAGGTTCCAGCGCCGAAGACTAGCCCTGCGAAAGCCCAAACTCCCAGCATGGGGTTGACCAGCGTGAGCGCAGCGACCACCGCGACCGAGATGGCGACGATCAGGATGCGCACCGAGCCAGACATCTGGGTGCCCCCCTTGGTCAGTTGCCAGTGGAGCTTACTGTCGCGGCTCCGTACTGCATAGAGCGTTTGGCGTGGCGCGAGTCAGATATGGAAACCGAGTGCTGCTTGCGACACTGGAAGTCCCACTCGCAATCGATGGGGCCCGCTACAGCAGAGACTCGACTATTCAACGCTCGCCCGCCCACGATCGGTGCCCCATCACATCGGGCCGGGATAGTGGAAGCAAAAAATGGCGCCGGGGAGCATCTGATTATCGGTCTGGAGTTCACGCTGAGCACTGATCGGACACCAAGCATCAGACCCGGAACGGGCACTGCTACGACCTCCTGACGTCGACGGCGAGCGTCTCATACCCGCGGGCTCCGCCAACCACCCGGCCGCGCGGACCGGGAGCTCTTCGCGCTTGCTGCTCGAGGTGAATGCCCGTTTGGCGAAGCTCCCGCGTTTCCCGTGTCTTACGCCTAAGGCCTCTTGGCGGCGAGGCAGCCTTGTTGAGTTTCTTAGCCAAGTCCTTCTCGGCCTAAGAACTTGCGGCGCAGCGAGTTTCGCGCACCTACTCCAGCGATTCGACTTCTTCGCGCGCATCTGACAGGACACGTGCAAGCGACGGGTCTTCCTCAGCGTCAATCTCTACGGCCACAGTGTCGAGTAGCGCCAGCGCTCTGTCTCGCGCATCCTTGATCTGCAACGCACCATCGTCACGGGCCGCTGCCTTCGACAGGGAGCGGTAAGCCGAACGGAACGACACCAAGATAGCCCGCACGTTGAGTCCAACGCGGTCGCGTTCCGCCATGGTCGTGGCACCTTCAAGTTAAGGACGCCGCTGCAGTGCATCGACCGTGCCCACCCCGCCGGCGATCCAGGCGCCTACGCGATGGCGCGCTTGCCACAGACGATGCAGGGCTGAGCATCAGATGTCGGAAGCCGGGAGAAAGTGCGGGTAGGCGTTATGGGAAGTGCGGCTCAACCGGTCTAGCAGTCCCTCCGCTGTCCACCAATGGACGGCAGTAACGAACTCGGCGCGCAACTGCGCGGTAGTGAAGGGTGGCGCCAGTTCCCCCTCACCCTCGAGGTCGAGCGGTGCGGTAGGTTCGCGTCCGCCTGGCCAAGGCGTCCGCTGAGCGAGAGGCCCGGCGTGATGCCGGGCCTCTCGCGGAGTCTTCCTGATGTCGTCGGGACTAGGCCCGCGCGCGACGGACCGCGAGTGCCGCGCCCGCCGAAGCGAGTAGCGCGCCGAAGACGAGCGTCAGCGGCAGGGCCGTGTTCGTCGTCGGAGCCTCCATAGCGGCGTTCGGCATTGATGCCGCCCCCTGGAAGTTGTACACGTGGGCAACGATGACGTTGTCGGCGTACTCCTCCAGCGGGAGGGGTGGCTCGTCGACGGTCTCGTCGAGCGTCGTATCGAAGACCAGCGGGTTGGCGATGCCGCCGATGAGAGCCATCTCGTCGGTGCTAGCCGGCGTGAAACGCACGGTCCCGAAGCGAGAGTCGCCCGGAGGGGTCGTCTCGGTCACGGTGAGCTGGCCCTCAGCCACCGGCTCGAAGCCGTACATGCTCACGTCGAGGCACACGTCCTCGTCGATCGAGCCACTGCCGTCGGCATCGAGCTGGATGTCGGACTCGCACAGCGCCGCCTGCATGAACTCGCCGTCGGCTGACAGTGCGTAGCTCGCGCCGGCGCTGTCGCTGAGGGTGAACTCGAAGTCAGTCGGCTCCGAAGCGATGGCGCCCTCGGTTGGAGCGTCGGCGGTGGTCACCACCGTCGGACAGGCCAGCACGGTGGCCACCAGTCCGGGAAGCGTCCCTTCGCCGCCGGCCTGGCCGCCGGCACCGGCATTCTCGACAGCCACGAAGTCCGCTTCGCTCTGGATGTCGGCGTTGCAGAGGTGCTTCATGACGATGAACTTGCCGGGCTCGTCGCTGGCTGCCCCAGCCACCGGCATGATGGCCAGGCCGAGCAGCATGCCGGCCCCGACCAGGATCCCTAGAAGTCTGCGCATTGGATTCTCCTGAACCTACCTAGTTAGACACAGCTCGGGTTCGACGAAATCGGACGGACGATCGAGCCCGTCTCGCAGTGTTCGTACCCGACCTCCAGCAGGTCAGGAGTCCCCACGGGTTCGTTACGTGCGGGAATCGGTGGCGTATCACTCGCATGCCGTGCGCGGCTCGCGGCCGCGATTCGGCGGGGCGGTGGGCTGTCGCGAGTCACCAACCCGAACGATGCCGTGCATCGACCCATGCAGAGGCGGCCGCGCCGCGTACTGGAGGCATGACGCCATCACGCTCGGCGCTGTGGAAC
>JAHWJF010000036.1:0-5604 GCA_019348515.1 Chloroflexota bacterium
CCAGATTGTGAGGAGCGCGGACGCGGCGAGCAGCGTGTACGCCAGGGTGAAGTAGACCGGCAGATCCGGAGACCAGCTCAATAGCCACGAAACCAACCCGGTCAACGGCGGGTATTCCAATGGATAGTCGACGTATGGCAACGGCCGCCGGTCGAGCGCGTCGCGCAAGTACAGCCAGATCAGGTCCGAATAGCGGAACGCAGGGAAGGACCAGGCTCGGTAATGCTGCTCGCTGAGTGAATAGGCGGTCCCAGGCATGTAATGCAGGTATCCCAGGAGAAGCAGGATCGAGGAGACGACATACGGCCCGAACCGGGTCCAGAGGAGAACTAGCCGCGCGTCGGCGAGGTACTCGTGCCGCGAACCGCGGCGCCCGTCGTGGGCATCGGTGCCGGCTGGGACTACCTTGGCGGCCGCGCTGTTGGGCTGTCGTGTGGCTGTCACGAGTCAGTAATTGCGGTCGCTACGGCGCTGGCGCCGTTCGTACCCCGGCGCACCCACACCGCCGTATCGCCGGCGGCAAACCGTGCGTCAAGATTCACCTCCTCCAACGGGGTGAGGGCGCATGGTTGCTCCGGGTGCGCCGCGACGACCAGCACCAGCCGGCACAACGGATCGGCCGCCGAGAGGCGGGGTCCGCCGTCGATATGCCGCGTCCTCTCAACGAAGACTTCCGGAATCGGTCGGTAGACGTCCGAAACATGCGTTATGAGCCAGGTGGCCTGGGGGGAGTGCTCCACGTAGCGCTCGGGCTGGTCTGGCCGAAAGTAGCTAAGGTAACCCACGAAAAGGACGATCGCGGCGCCCAGCAGAAGACCTGGCGCGCGCTCATCGAGGTAATGGCTGGCCGCCGCGATCCCCGGTAGTGTGAGCGGGATCAACCACAGCGCGTAGCGGCTCACGTGGACCGTGCCGCCGCTGTTCACGTTCGTTGTTTGCGCAAACAGGAAGAGGAACCATGCGCCCATCCCGACGGCGCAGAGGGCCGTGAGGGCAAGACGTCGGGTCGCCATCCCTGCGTCGGCAGCGGACCTCGCCAGTAATCCCAGGCCAAACGCCGCGATGATCGCCGTCAGCGGCATCCAGGCCAGGAACCCAATATCGGGATCGAAGAGCGGCGCCAGGTACACGCTTGCGGTCGGCCAAACTCCGGCAATACCGCCATTGAGCTCCTGCGGTGTTAACACGCGCAACCGGAGCAGATAGTAGGCGGGATGGAGTGCGGCCACGCCAGCCGAGGCCAGAGCGAAGCCGAGCGCGCGGGCCACGTCTACCCAGCCGGGCGATAATGAGAAACCTAGTTCACGCCGGGAGGCGACCCACTCCGCGATTGCTGCCACCCAGAAGAGCGGGATGACGGCGGCAATTGGCGCGTTCTGGGTCGCGGCAGTCGCCACGGCGAGTGATGCCCAACCCCACCGGCCGCGTGATGCCGCGGCCATAGCCAGGCAGAGCAATGCAACCGTGAAGATCTCGACCTGGGCTCGTGCAATGAACCAGACAATGGGCGAAGCGATGACGAACAAAGCGGCAATGGGGCCGAATGTCCAGACCGTCGTCCATAGGGCAACGCCCAGCAGCGAGGCGTTGATGATAGAGAATGCAGCCAGCGGATGGGCGCCGGCGGCGCTGGCGACGGCGGTCACGGGGGCGACGATCAACGGATAGAGCCAGAAATGCGAGAACTCCTGGCGATCGTCGCGGATCAACGCGGGCTGCCGGACCGCGCGAGACCCGTCTGGGAACCCATACTCGGGCGGTTGTGATTGCAACCAGGCCCGATAATCGGACGATTCCGCCGGCGAAAGGGATGGTGGGTGGAGGCGCGACAGCTGGAGAGCCATGGCGATGTATTGATGTGCGTCACCGGTCCGGCGAGGTGTCGCGGCCAGTGCCAGGGCCACCGCGATGATGAACGTGATAATCACGGTAATCAGGGCAAGGCGATCTGTGATTGTTACGAGAGACACGTATCGCGCCTGTGGTGCTCGCACTCCCAATCGGGCGACAATCGCCGGAGATCCGGTCTTCACCGCCACTTAGGGACCGCCGCGAGTGGTTCGTCGGTCGGCCTCCGCTCGAGCTCTCGGGCCACAAGCATTACGTCGGCCTCGACCATGATCCGCACGAGGTCCGCGAAACCCACCCCTGGTGTCCAGCCGAGATCGCGTCTCGCGGCCGACGCGTCGCCGACAAGACAGTCAACTTCAGCCGGGCGGAGGAGTGACGGGTCGCGAACGACATGGTCCTCCCAGTCAAGACCGACTTCGGAGAACGCTAGCTCGCAGAACTCACGGACCGAATGCGTTTCTCCGGTTGCGACCACGTAATCTTGAGGTTGAGCTCGTTGCAACATCTCACGCATGGTGCGAACGTAATCCGGCGCGTACCCCCAGTCCCGACGGGCGTCAAGGTTCCCCAGGCGGAGCTCGCGGTCGAGTCCGTGGGCGATCCGCGCAACCTGATGCGTGATCTTCCGGGTGACGAACTCGCGGCCACGGCGGGGACTCTCATGATTGAAGAGAATGCCCGACGTGACGAACATGCCGTAGCTCTCGCGGTAGTTCACCGCGATCCAGTGGCCGTAGAGCTTTGAAATGCCGTATGGCGATCGGGGATAGAACGGAGTGCGTTCATTCTGCGGGGTTTCGGTAACGTTGCCGAACATTTCCGAAGACGATGCCTGGTAGACCCTCGCCGTGGGACAGGCAAGCCGCGCCGCCTCGAGCAGCCTCGTAACTCCCAGTGCGGTCACCTCGCCGGTGAGCACCGGTTGCTGCCACGAGGTCGTTACGAAGCTCTGCGCTGCCAGGTTGTAGACCTCGTCGGGTTGGACCTGGTCAACAATGGAGAGAAGCGATGTCTGATCGAGGAGGTCCGCGCCAAAGAGCTCAACTCTATCCCCAAGGTGCTGGATGCGACCGTCAGCGTGAGAACTTGTGCGGCGCGTGATCCCCACGACCCGGTAGTCGAGATCGAGAAGGTGCTCGGCAAGGTAGCTACCGTCCTGACCAGTAATCCCTGTAATGAGCGCCGTTCGCGGTTTCACGCGTCGGTTCTCTCTCCCATGGACGTCCCCCGGTAGGCGCCGAGTATGCGAGGCAGTGATCCTTCGATCGTGAGCGTGCTGGCGTTCGCGCGGAACCATGCTAGCGTCGTGTGGCGTAGAGCGTCTCCGGCATCGTGAACACGAAGAATAGCGGAGGCGACCTCCCAGGGATCCGTGCTGGCACAGGTGAACCCATTGACCCCTTCAACGATGAGCTCCGATGCCGCGCTGTCCGGGTGATGCAAAACGACACTCGGTACGCCAAGCGCCGCCGCTTCCGCCACAACCAGACCGTACCCCTCACGACGTGAAAGAAGCACGAGGCAAAGCGCATTGCCCAATGTATCGGCCAGCGCTTCCTCACTGACAAAACCGGGAAGACTGACGCGGCTCTCGAGATGCATGGCACGGAGCATGTCACGGGCAGCGAGTCTATCCGGACCTTCCCCGATGAGAACAGCCCGTAGTGTCGGGAGTTGCTCGCACGCCTGAGCGAGCGCTCGGACAAGAGCGGGAACTTGCTTCTCGGGGATGAAGCGACCGGCGTAGACAACCAGTGGATCCGCTCGCCGAGGGGTGTCTACCGCTGGAACAGGAGTCAGGCTGCCGCGTGCGACCCGAGCTGCATGGCGCCCGCTGAGGCTTTCCAATCGTGTCGCGTGCAGCGCCGAGTGTACGAGAGGTTCGTGGGGCAACCTCGCGGTCTGCCGCTGCATGACCCATCCAACGGTACCGCCGATGAGACCGAGATAGCGCCGCCAGTAGGCCCAGGTCCAGACCTCCCACCAATCGAGAACGAGCCGGTAGCGACGAACGTAGCTGAGAGAACCGGCTGCCAGCGCGCTCCAGGAAGACATCGCCGAGGTGTGGACCGCGTCGAAGTGATGACCGTGAAGCACGAGGCGCCATCCCAACGCGAGTCCAAAGCGAAGAAGCGGCATCACCCGTCGTCGTCCATGCGTGTAGAGGGCAGCATCTTCGGCGATGGCAACAACGCGCACCCCGGAGACATTTGGCTCCTCGCCGACCGGCCACTGGCGCGTCGTGAGATAGGTGACCTGATGGCCCTCTTTCGCCAGGAGTTCTGCCAGTCCTCGATACCAGCGTTCGGCGCCGCCGATGGACCAGGGGTAGAGACGATCGTAGACAATACAGATGTGGAGCCTTGCCGCCAGATCGCCCCGTGCGGCGGGAGGCAATCGCTCTCTGCTCAAGCTCGCAGAATGAACCCGGGAATCCCTGTCGCCGGGTCGCGGTCCTGGTCGATGTCCGGACCGACCTGCAACAGCGTCGATTCGATGGCACGGGATACGTTGGCACATGCCTGGTCGACAGCCGTGGCCCACTCATGAGTGAGACGCTCGGCTTCGAGCTCGGCGTCAAACTCGTCGCGGTCCAGTTCCGTCGCCGTGCCGTCCGGCTCGATCCACAGATCGAGCTCCAAGTCGAGATCGCGGTAATAGTTCTCCCGCAGCTCGATCAGGGGCCGCGAGAAATTCACGTAGTAGCCAACCGTGCGATCGTTACTCGTCGTGAAGCGCAACAACGAAAACCAGCGGTCAGGGAAGAACCACTGCTCGGCGCCGGTGCGGAAGAGGCGTTCGGTCCCACTCGGCGTACGCACCTCAACCTCACGCGCGCGGTAGAACGTGAACCGGTGACGAAGCAGACGGCGTGGTCCATCCTCGGTGGGAACCGCGATCCATCCCCCCTCGACTTGGTACTCCCAACAGGCGCCGCGGAGCTTCTCTTTGCGATAGAAGATCCGTGCAGCCATAGCGGTCAGGGCCTTTCGCCAAGGGGATCGCGGCTGGGGATGCCGGTGCGGCGCGGATAGACAGCCGGGGTCGGCGCAATTTTCCGGACCACAACCAGCCGCGTCGTGTCTCCAGGTAACTCCCTTGCGGAGACGGTCTCGGCGCCGAGTAACGCCGCGGTCCGTCTGCCCGCACTCAGCTCATCTGCAATCTGTAACCCTTTAGGAAGGAGCGCGGTTCCGCCAACGCGGAGAAACGGGATCACGTATTCCAGGAGAACTGGAAGCGGCGCCACGGCCCGGGCGGTGGCAACGTCGAACTGGGCGCGGTAGGACGTTTCCTGTCCAAGATCCTCGGCACGACCCTGCACGGCTCGAGCGGCATCGAGACCCAGGTGGTCGATGACCTCATTGATGAACGCGACTTTCTTCGCGGTGGCGTCGATGAGCGTCACGTCGAGCATGGGTCGCACGATCTTCAAAGGCAGACCCGGAAACCCCGCGCCAGCCCCCACGTCGACCAGACGGACGCGACTGCCGCGTCCGTCACGATCCGCGTCGAGGACGCGATCGAGCGTCGGCGCCATTGTGATCGCATCGAGAAAAAGTCGTCGTTCGACTTCATCGGGGGCGTGAATCGCCGTCAGATTGAATTGCGTGCTTCGCTCCAGCAGCAAGTCGCGGTACCGCGCGAAGCGCGTGGAAGCATCGGTGTCGAGTGGCACCCCGACCAGTCCGGCCGCCTGAGCCAAACCGGGCCATTCGTTGCTGGATGGAGGAGAGGTGGTAGCGTCGTCCA
>JAHWJF010000036.1:5704-13198 GCA_019348515.1 Chloroflexota bacterium
TGAGCCAAACCGGGCCATTCGTTGCTGGATGGAGGAGAGGTGGTAGCGTCGTCCATCCCGACCAGGACCGTCGACGCGCCGCTGATTGCGTTCACGAAGGCCTCACCGGTGTCGAGTGCGCGCCGGGAGGAATGCCGCAGAACACTCCTAATGCCGCCGAGTCTACCCGACCCGCTAGCCCGATGCGAGCAACGTCCCCGTTACGCTTCCTTCCTTACGCCTCACAAGCTCACGGGCCGCCGCCGCGATATGCTCGGGACTCAGACCCGCCAGCTCGCGCAATCGGCCCTGTGACGCCTGCTCGAAGACTCTGTCCGGGACTCCGAGGACTCGCGTCGGCACCCGCACACCCCGGCTGTCCAGCAACTCCAGAACCGCGGATCCGAACCCGCCGGCCGCGACGTTCTCCTCGACGGTGACGATCGCTGAACACCTCGTCGCCAGGTCCAGAATGAGTCGTTCATCGAGAGGTTTCACGAACCGGGCATTGACGACCGTGGCAGCAATGCCGTCAGCAGCGAGAAGACCAGCCGCACGTTCGGCAGGGAGGACCATCGCACCGAGAGCAAGGATCGCCACATCAGAGCCCGATCGGATTATCTCGCCGCGACCGATCGGTACAGGGTGGAGAGGGTCAGCCATCGGCGCCCCGACGCCGGACCCTCGCGGATAGCGGATCGCTACCGGACCATCGATGTCGCGCAGCGCCGTCGTCAGCATGTGCCGCAGCTCATTTTCGTCCTTCGGCGCCATCACGGTCATGTTGGGGAGGCAGCGGAGATACGTCAGGTCGAAGATACCGTGGTGCGTGCGGCCGTCATCTCCAGCGAATCCAGCACGGTCGATAGCGAACGTGACCGGTAATCGCTGCAGGCACACATCGTGAATGATCTGATCGTAGGCGCGCTGGAGAAACGTTGAATAGATTCCGACAACGGGACGCATTCCCTCCGCAGCGAGACCCGCTGCGAAGGTAACCGCGTGCTGTTCCGCGATGCCAACGTCGAAAAAGCGATCCGGGTAGGCATTCTGGAATTTGGCGAGCGACGTTCCGGTGGGCATCGCCGCGGTGATCGCCACTATCCGTGGATCGTCCTTGGCAAGCTCGATCACCGTTTGCGCGAAGACATCCTGGTACTTCGGTGGCGTCGGCGGGGCACCCGGTGACGACGGAGCCGACACCGCGTGACCCCGCTCACGGTCAGTCGCCGCGCCGGCGAATCCTCGCCCCTTTTCGGTCACCACATGGAGGAACACGGGTCCCGGCACCAGCCTGGCCTGACGGAGGGATTCGACGAGCGTGCGCACGTCGTGCCCGTCGATTGGTCCCATATAGGTGAAGCCGAGTTCCTCCCAGATCATCGAGTGATAGATGAACTCCTTGAGCGAGTCCTTCCAGCGTTTGCCCAGCTCCACGAGCAACTCGCCCTGCGGTAGGCGCTCGGTTATCCGGGCGAGCTCATCCTTGGCGCGGTTGTAGCGTGGATCGGTGCGGACCCGATCCAGATAGCGGGACATCGCGCCGACGTTCGGCGCGATCGACATCTCGTTGTCGTTCAGGATGACGAGGAACGGTAGGTCGAGAATTCCGGCGTTGTTCAGCGCCTCGAAGGCCATTCCCCCGGTGAGCGCCCCATCGCCAATGACCGCCGCCGCGCGCCGGTCGGGTTCGGCGCTCTGCGAGAACGCAACGGCCATGCCCAAGGCGGCGGAGATCGACGTCGAGGCGTGTCCCGCTCCGAATGCGTCGTGCTCGCTTTCGTCCCGCGAGAGAAATCCCGAGAGACCGCCCTCCTGACGGATGGTGGGGAAGCGGTCGCGCCGACCGGTGAGAAGCTTGTGGGCGTACGCTTGATGCCCCACGTCCCAGACGATGCGGTCGCGGGGCGAATCGAACACCCAATGCAACGCCACGGCAAGCTCGATAGCACCCAGCGACGCCCCGAGATGGCCGCCATTACGGGTAACGACGTCAATCAGCTCATCGCGGATTTCGAGCGCGAGGGCGGGGAGTTGGGAGAGAGGCAGTTTCTTGAGGTCAGAGGGGGACAAGATGCCGTCGAGCAACGGTGTGATGCTCGCCGTCGGTGTCGCCGCCTGATCCCGGTTAACCGCCATTGTCCTGCTCCTCACTGGGCCGTCCGCCTCGCCGCGGGTACTCGGCCGACTTGCCGACCGGCATGTATAGCACAGGGGCGAAACTCTCCTTTGTATCCTTGACTCGGTTCGCAGGAGTCAGACCAACCACGTTGTGCGACACAGACGAGGCGGATAGACTCGTCGCTCGAGACGGTCGACTCACCCGTTTCCAGACAGGAGCGCGGCGGATGCTGGTCCTGACGCGGAGCCAGGTTCGGGAGCTGGTCCCGATGCCGGATGCGATCGAACTGATGAAAACGGCGTTCGCTGAGCTGTCAGCGGGTCGCACGGTATCCCCCTTGCGCACCGTCGTCCCGATTCCCGAAATCGAAGGTGACGCGCTGTTCATGCCGGCCTACGTCCCGGCAATGGACGCTCTCGGTCTGAAGACGGTCAGTGTCTTTCGCCGCAACCCGGAGAGAGGGTTGCCAGTCATTCACGCGATCGTCGGTCTGGTCGATCCAGGAACCGGGCAGCCGCTGGCGATCATGGACGGAACCTACCTCACGGCGCTACGGACTGGCGCCGTTTCCGGCGCGGCGGCCGATCTTCTCGCCCGTCCTGATAGCCGCGTGTTGACCGCAATTGGCGCTGGCGCCCAAGGCGTAACGCAAATCGCGGCGGTGTGCGCGGTGCGCCCAATCGAGCGGGTGATCGCGGTCGATGTCAACGAGTTGGCCTTGGAGCGGCTGCGAGAGCTGCTCCGCAGCGACTGGCCCGACATCGAGCCGCGCCTGGAGACGACGACCGACGCCGCCGCGGCGATGCGGGAGGCGGATATCGTCTGCACCGCGACCACCTCGCGCACGCCGGTTTTTCGCGACGCGCATGTTCGTCCCGGCACCCACATTAGCGCCGTCGGCGCGTACACCCCCGAGATGCAAGAGCTTCCCGCCGAGACTGTCGCCCGTGCCACCGTCGTCGTTGATGCGATCGATGCCGCGCTCGCGGAAGCCGGCGACCTCATCATGCCACTGCGTGACGGTCTGGTTTCGCGCGAGCACTTTGCCCGGGAGCTCGGGATGGTCGCCAGCGGCAGCGCACCCGGGCGGGTATCGGCTGACGAGATCACCCTCTTCAAGTCCGTCGGCAATGCCGTACAAGACGTCGTCGTCGCCAAGCGTGCTGTCGATCGGGCGCGCGAACGTGGGATCGGCGCCGAGATCGATCTGTCCTGAGCGTCAAGTCGCTGGAAGCGAACCTGAGCTAATCCGCGGCCGTCGCAAGGGTGGCGGTTGCAGAAACCGGACAGGCTCCAGCCGCACAGAGGTGATTGTCGATGTGATCCAGAAAATCCTGGGGATACATCTTCATCATGCCGAGCAGCGGCATGGGAGCCACCTGCCCGAGACCGCACAGCGAGAGATCGATGATGTGCTTGGAGGTCCGCTCCATGAGCGAGAGATCTTCACGAGACCCGCCGCCAAGACGGATACGGTCGAGGATCTCGACGAGCGCCGGATTGCCGCGGTGGCAGGGAACGCACTTCGAGCATGACTCGACGCGGTTGAAGGCGGTCAGGTAGCGCGCGAAGTCGACGGGACAGACGTGCTGGTCGAACACGACGAACCCACCGGAGCCGAGCATGCCACCGATCTCCGTCATGGAGTCGAAATCGACGGCATAGTCGAGATGCTCTTCCGTCAGCGGCCCTGCCGACACGCCACCGGTCTGCACGCCTCGGAACTGGTGGCCATCGCGCATGCCGCCCCAGACCTCATCAATGAGGATCCGCATCGGGATGCCCATCGGGGTCTCGACGAGGCCGACGTGCTTCAAGGGGCCCTGCACGGTCATCATCTTGGTTCCAGCGCTGGTGGGCGTTCCGATCTGGGAAAACCACTCGCCCCCCCGGTTGATGATCGCCGGCACGTTCGCGAACGTCTCCGTGTTGTTGAGAATGGTGGGACGCTTCCACAGCCCCTCTTCGACTGATCGTGGCGGCTTCGTCCGCGGCTGCCCGCGAACACCCATGACCGAGTACATCAGCGCCGAGCCTTCGCCGCAAATATAGGCGCCGCCCCCGGTGCGGACTCGAATCTCGACATCCTTGCCGCTGCCGAGGATGTTTGGGCCAATGAGCCCCAACCGCTCCGCGTCCACGACCGCTTTCCGGAACCGCTTGATCGCTAGCGGGTATTCGCCACCGATGTAGTTGTACGCCCGCTCGGCGCCGCAGACGATGCTGGCGATGAGCATGCCTTCGAGGATCTTGTGCGGGTCACCTTCGTGGATGCGCCGGTCCTTGTAGACGTTGGGTTCGCCCTCGTGGGAGTTGACCGCGACGAATTTGGGCCGCGCACGCGCTTTGCGGCCGCTCTCCCACTTGATGCCCGCCGGGAATCCCGCGCCCCCGCGACCACGTAGTCCGGACGCCGTCACCTCCGCGATGGCCTCCTCGGCAGTCATCTCGAAGAGCACCTTGATGAGGCCGTTGTAAGCGCCGCGAGCGATCGCGTCCTCGATGGAGTCGGGTTCGATGACCCCGAAATCTTCCATGACGATGCGCTGCTGATGCTTGAAGAACGGATGCTCGCCGAGAGGTGGTATCTCTCCAAACGCGTCCGCGCCGCGCACTCCAACTGCACGGTCCTGGAGTGCACCCGCGAGGAGGGCCGGCACGTCATCTGGACCAATCCATCCGTAGACGACTGGTGGCTCTCCGGGTCGCTTGATCTCGACAGTCGGCTCCATCCACATGGCGCCGTTGCCGCTCACCTCGCGAACAATGGCGTCGGTGCCCGCCAGAGCCTGGCGACATGCCGCGAGCACCCTTAGTGCTCCCTTGGGCTCGGAGGAGCTGTCGACGCCGACGCTCACGATGAGGCGGTTTCCCTCCCACATCTCGTTCCAGCGAGTCTGTGCGGCGAGTTGCAATGCATTGAAGGCGGCGTGGGACTGAAGTCTATCGGTCATGGTTGCTCCCTGCGGGGACCGGATGATGCGCGTCTCGCCAACTGCCGCGCCCAGCAATGGTGCCACGGATCGCGACGTTGAGCTTTTCAGGAGTGAGGTCACCAAAAAAGTCGGCGTCAAGCTTGCAGATTGGCGCTCGATCGCAGACCCCGAGACAGCCGTTCACCACCTGGACGGTCAACTCGCCGTCCGCCGTAGTTCCACCGTCTGCAATCCCCCAGACATCTTCCAGGTTCTCGACAAGACGCTGTGAGCCCATGACGTAGCAGGCCATGCCGTGACAGAGAAGCATGAAATGCCGTCCGCGCGGCTCGGTGCGGAAGTCGGCATAAAAGGTGAGGAGCCCATAGACGCGGGTCGCGGTGGTGCCGAAGTGTGCGGCTACCACCTCCGCCGCGTCGAACGAGACCCAGCCAAAGTGCTCGTTGATCTCCTGGAGGGCGGAGAGGATCAGTTCCTGGGCTTCCTGAAAGTCGCGGTAGTGGAAATGGGAAAGGATCTTCCTGACTTCTTCGAGATCGATCTCATTTTCTAGGTTATTATCACTGTATCGTTCCGGAGACGGCTCCGGATCGGGCCCGGCGATAGTCGGCGCCACATCTTCCACTTCTGCCCCTGACAATCGACGTGGTACTCAATAGTGGTACGTCGCGAGTGAACTCAGGCCAAGTATAGGATTGCCCTAGAGGCCGGTCAACGCGCGATTGGCGTGAACCAGGGCGTCCCAATCCGGGACGCCAAGCACCTCTGTCGTTCGCGTGCGCGACCTTACCGGTCCCGAAAGAGTCCCTGGAAATCGCCGTCGAAACTCTGAAGAAATTCGTGGATTTCCAGTAGATCATCGATCGAAACCGGTTCCCCCGCCTCAACGTCGGCCTCTGGCTCGACATCGACACGTGCCCGAACATGCTCCTCGCCCAACCGTCGCAACGCGAGTTGCGCCTCTTCGGCATCGCCGTCGCCAATCACCGCCGCCACGAAGTTTCGGGCCTGACATTCCCCGCAGGAAACCATCAGCATCCACATATCGGATTTGCGAGAGAGGACATGAACGTCATCTGGCTCGAAACCCCGGTGACAGACGCTGCAGCGTTCCATGCGATCGAGAACGATGCGTTTGATCTGCTTTTCAGACGTATCCATGAGTGTCGCTTTCGTAGGAGGAAGAATCCTCAGTTCCCTGACTTGCGATCAAAATCGTCGAGATCCAGCGTGTTGATGAAATCGCGAAAGACCGAGAGCCTCTCTTCGTCAACGCCCTCTGCACGCTCGAGCTCCGGCTGGGACGATGCATCGTCCGCACCACTTTCGCCCTCCTCATCCGAGCTTAGCATGACTCCGGCCTTGTCCATCACGGAGTCGTCGACGAGGATGGGCACTCTGGCCCGGACCGCGAGAGCGATTGCGTCGCTGGGACGCGAATCAATCTCGACCTCTCGGCCGTCACGGCGCAGGACGATCCGGGCAAAGAAGACATCGTCGGTAAGGTCGGTAACCGCGATGCGATCGACGGTTCCTCCCATGTCATCGATGATCGTCCTGATCAGATCGTAAGGCAGCGGGCGTGTGGCGGTCACTCCCTGCAACTCCATGGCAATCGCTTCCGCCTCGTAGGAGCCAATCCATATCGGGAGATGCCGCTCGCCGTTGACCTCTTTGAGGATCACGACGCGATGCTGGGTCACCAGACTCACTCGTATGCTTTCGACCACCGTCTCGATCATGCGTTGACCTCCGGCCGCAAGACTTTGGGCCGGGGAAGAATGGACATCACCAGGTCGATGCACCTCGCCTGGACTGCTGGACCCAATGGAAGTTTACAACCGGTGTTCGGACCTGGGCCAATGCTCCGCGATCGAGGTGCCAATCCATGACGTTCAGTCCCGCTCGGCGATGCTCTGCGCCGTTACGGCGCCGACGCGGAGACTGGCTCTTCGCTGAATTCTTGGTATGACTCGTGCGGCACAAACCCGACATCGTCCACCGGCCAGTACGACAACCACGCCTTCCCCACCACGTTCTCCACCGGTACGGGACCGAACACCCGAGAGTCAGACGAGTTGTTGCGATGGTCACCAAGGACATACACATATCCCTCCGGGACAATCACATCGCAATTATCGGACCGGGCGCCGCAGCGGGTGCGCTCCTGGATGTAATCCTCCGGCAGGAGTTCTCCGTCAATGAAGACGTTGCCATCCCCAAACGTCACTTCCTCGCCCGGTAAGCCGATGATCCGCTTGATGTACGGCTTGTCTGAGCCAGTAGGGGGATCGAAGACGATAACATCGCCGCGCTCCGGCGGATCGAACGGGTAGTATCGATTTCCACCGGCGTCGACGAACTGGTACGCGTTTCGGTTCACCAGCAGCATCTGCCCGTCATCGAGGTTCGGCAGCATGCTTTCACCGTCGACGCGAAAATTGAGCACGACGAGAC
>JAHWJF010000037.1 GCA_019348515.1 Chloroflexota bacterium
AAGGAACCCCGTGCAATGCGCGCGGACGAATCGAGTTGGGTGGATTTCGTGGCTATTCATGCGACAGAAGCACCGCTACGGACTGACCTGAAACGCGAGATCGCCGCGCACTTTCAAAGAAGGAGCCCAGGCCATGAGCTTTTGCGGCAACGCACTGCCGCCAAGTGCCACGGCCCTACACCCCGCTGCGACCTCGACGCTGTTGACTCATGGGATGCGTGGCCGTGATGAGCCGTCAGGAAGAGGTACCAATTGCAAGCCTCAGTCATCGGTTCGAAAGCGAGAGATCGCTGGCGGGTGATATCCGTGACTTGCGTCAATCTCGGCTTGACCGGCGCACGCTGTTGCGCCGGTCGCTGGTGGTTGGCCTAACGGCACTAACGATGTCTCCGTCCAGACCATTGCTACGCACAATCTGATCGTAAGCAGCCGTGGTGATTACGAAGCCGGAGGGAACGGGGAATCCGGCGCGCATCAATTCGCCCAGGTTGGCGGCTATTCCACCGCCGTTGGAAAGATCCCGAGAGCTCATCCGCGCGAGATCCGCGATCACGTCCGCTCGATCGCTTGCGGTAGTTCCAAGTCTCCTGCCTGGGGCCAGCCTCCACAGCGTTTCCGCATGGTTTGCGCGGGGCGTTCCGAGCAGTCTGCCGTCATGAACCTGAGCGGAACGCGGACGCCGACATCATCACAACCCGGCGCTGAGTGCCTCAGCCGGCGCTGATTCGGGAGCCGGAGGTGCGCCCGTTCGTTCCCGCTGCATGGTACCTAGTGGCACCTCCTTCAGGAACAGTGCAACCACCAGAGCCAGCGCCACGACCGGGACGCCGACCAGGAAGACACGTCAAGCGCGTACGTGAACGCCGTCAGTACGGAGGTTTTCACCGGTTCGGGCAGTGCCTGGATAGCCTGGATATCGTTCGTGTTGATGGGGCCATTAGTCTGGGCTCCCGCTGTCGCCGGACCAAGCTGCACTGCCAGATGGACTGCAAGCCGGTTTGCGAGGATTGCGCCAAAGATGGCCGCGCCGACGGTGCCCCCCATCTGACGGAAGAATGTCGTAGCGCTGGTGGCGGCGCCGAGATCGCGATGCTCGACCGCGTTCTGAACGGCGGTGATGATCGTCTGCATCGTCATACCGAGTCCGGCCCCGAACGCGAGCTCAAAGATCGCTACCTGCCAGAAGGGCGTGTCCACCCGCAGACGCGAAAGCAGGAGCAGCGAAACGATGAGCACCGCCGCGCCGAGAATCGGGTAGATCTTGTAGCGGCCAGTGCGGGTGATCAGCCGCCCAGAGACGATCGACGTGGTGAGGATACCGAGTACGGCCGGCAGCATGGCCAACCCGGACTCGGTCGGCGACATTCCCATCACCGCCTGCAGATAGAACGGCAAGAAGATGATCGCCCCGAACATGGCGATGCCGGCCAGGAATCCGTAGATATTGCCGATCGCGAACACGGAGTTCTGAAACAGCCGCAGGGGGATGATCGGCTCGGCGGCGCGCTGTTCGACGACCACGAATGACACGGTCAAAATCACCGCGGCGATCAGGAGGGCTAATGCTCCCGGTGCAAACCAGCCGAATTCATTCCCGGCCCAATTGAGGTAGAGGAGCAGCGGCGAAACGGCGGCGACGATCAACGCTGCTCCCAGGTAGTCAATTGTGTGCTCGCGGCGGACGGTCGGCAGCTTCAGCGCCATCGAGGTAATGACCAGCGCCGCGATGCCGACCGGGAGGTTGATGTAGAAGATCCAACGCCATCCTGGTCCGTCCGTGAACCAACCGCCGAGAAGGGGACCGGCCACGCTGGAGACGCCGAACACAGCGCCGAAATACCCCTGGTAGCGACCGCGCTCACGGGGGGGGATGATGTCGCCGATGATACTGAAGGCTATGGCCATCAACCCGCCGCCGCCGATCCCCTGAATGGCCCGGAAAGCGATCAATTGAGGCAAGTTCTGACTCAGGCCACACAATACTGATCCAATGAGGAAGATCATGATGGCGATTTGGAAGATGGGACGGCGGCCGTAGAGATCGGAGATCTTGCCCCACAGTGGCGTGGCGGCGGTCGCCGTCAAGAGGTAGGCGGTCACCACCCAGGCCAGCTTGTCCAGTCCACCAAACTCGCTGACGATGCGGGGTAGCGCAGTGCCGACGATGCTCTGGTCGAGCGCGGCGAGCATTACCCCGGCCATGAGTCCGAAGAGGACGACGACGATCTGCTGGTGAGAGAGGTACTGAGGCTTGTCAAACGTGGCCGCGCCCTCGACTTGCGGCCGGTTTTCGCCAGCCGAACCGGACGAGTTCAACACCTCAGACACGGACCTCACTCCCTACCCTCTCAAGAACTGTTAAAGGTCACACCAACCAACCGGTTGGTTAGTATCCGAACAGGTGACTATACTCTCCCCAACGCACGTCGTCAACGCCAGGTTCATCGGTATCTCGCATGGGGCTGCCATGAATTCCATCGACGCCCAGCTCCCCGCGGCGGAAGTCAGCGGGCGAGACCGCGTTCTGCGTGAAGGGCGAACATTGTTCACCGCGCACGGGTACGCGTCGGTCTCGATGCAGCAGATCGCCGACGCCGCTTCGGTGAACAAGGCGACGCTCTATCATCACTTTCGCGACAAGGAAGACTTGTTCGTCTCGGTGATGGCTGAGGAGTTCGGACGACTCGCCATGAGCGTAGGCGCCGTCATCGCCGAGGGCGGAACCCTGCGCGACCAGCTCCAGCGCGTGGCCGCATATATCTTCGCTTCCCGTCAATCCGACTTCGGGCGGCTGGCGGCCGATCTCCGGGATAACGTCTCTGGGCAGAGACGGTCAGAGCTGATGGGCCGCTGTGCAGCTCCCTGGGAGCACATTAGCGCCGCTGTGGCGCGGGCCGTCGATGATGGCGAAGTGCGCGACGTCGACGCTGACCTGGTGGCCAGACTCTTTTTCGCGATGGTAGGCAGTCAGATCTGGTGGTCGAACATCGGCACGAGGTCACCAGAACCGGATGGCCGCCTGGCGGCGACGATCGCTGACCTTCTCCTTGACGGCATCGGAAACCCAAGCAATCGATGCCCGGACAGTCGAGGACATCTTGACGATTGAATAGCGCGTCGATATGCTCGCATGAACGGCAAAGTGAGGCGTCCATGCGACTCGTGACTCACCGGTTTTTTGCTCCAAACACGCCCATCACGTGGCAGACCCAGCAGACCGAAAGGTCTGGCTAGGCGCGCCGCGCACTCCGCCGGCGCACGGCGACCCGCCAGACCTTCACCGGCTGGTGGGTTTTTTTGTGCCCGGAGTCTTCGGGAGTTCCGAGGTACGTCGAGAAGGAACCCTGGAATGGATATCACGTATTTCGCGCGAGGACTCGCAGTCGGCTTTGCTATCGCGGCCCCGGTCGGGCCCATTGGGTTGCTCTGCATCCGGCGGACGTTAGCCAATGGCCGCCTGGCGGGGTTTGTCTCTGGGATAGGCGCTGCCGCCGCCGACGCTTGTTATGGAGCAGTGGCGGCGCTGGGCTTGACGGCGATTTCGTCGGCACTCATCGCGCATCAAAGTGTCGTGCGCCTGGCAGGCGGGGTCTTTCTCTGTTACCTCGGCGTGCGCACGGCCCGGACACAGCCGGCCATGGATTCGATGACCGTAGAGGCCTGGGGTTTAGCGGGGGCGTTTGGATCGACACTCGCGCTTACCCTCACAAACCCGACGACGATTCTCTCTTTCGCGGCGGTATTCGCCGGTCTCGGGCTTGGCACGATGACTGGAGACCGGGGATCGGCGGTGATTATGATCTGCGGCGTCTTCTTCGGATCCGCGCTCTGGTGGCTCCTGCTCAGTGGAGTGGTTGCGTTCTTCCGGCAGGCACTGACCGTAAAGCGTCTGCGCTGGGTGAACCGGATTTCCGGGGCAATGCTGATTGGGGTTGGCACTCTCTCGCTGCTCAGCCTGGCGCGTTGAGCATGGTATATCGACCGACGAGGGCGGTAGTGCGGTTCCTACGTGCCGCCGACGGCAATCATCAACCCATCATGCGGCATGGCTGGGGCGCTGGTGATGAAGAGCACGACGCCATCATGTGGGGCACTGATCTCAGCCAACGTATCGCCGTACAGATTGCCGATGCGGCCGATATTCTGTCCCTCGCGGACCTGCTCGCCAACAGCGATCGAGGGGTACCACATGCCTTCCGCCGGTGATCGAAGCCAGCTGAATTGCTCGATCTCGACAGGGTCATGTGAGGCGACCTCACCGTCGAGCATGCCCAACGAACGGAGTGCGTTCTCGATTCCGTCTACCATCATCTGGGTTTCGGGCTCGGTCAGTAGTCCCGAGCTGCCCGCTTCGGCGATGATGCAGGGGATGCCTGCCGCCGCGGCGGCATGTGCCGTGGTGCCGCCGATGCCACCAGGCTGGGGCTTCGAGGCGACGAGATAGGGGAGCCCGAAGCCCCGTCCGAGTGCGATCGATCGGGAGTCGACCTCCTCGTTGCCGCTGACGCTGTAAATCGAGAAGGGGATAAGCGCCTCCACCATGTCGCCGCCGTGGAGATCGATGAGGGTGTCGGCCGGCGCGATCACGGTGCGGAAGATGGCGTCGTCCATGATCTCGGTGAAGCTGCCGTTCGGATCGCCAGGAAAATAGCGGTTCGGGTTCTTTCCGTCGATGGGGCAGACGAACGGCGAGCGAGGAAGGAACGCAGGTACGTCGACCAACGGTAGGGAGACGACAGTGCCGCGTAGTCGGGACGGATCGAGGTTGCGGGTAAAGCGGATATTCGACTCGATGGCCGGGTATTCGGCCGGATGGACGCCCGAGATCAGGGCAACGTGCGGACCGTCCTCAGTGCCGCGGACCACCGTGTAGGGCCAGGACCAATCGGCCAGCTCGGGACGCGAAAAGCGGAGGTTCCCTCGCCGCACCGTTCCCGATGCGGGGAACGCGATCGAATCGAGGGCATCCGCATCGTCTCGTGGATATGGGGGAACCTGATTCATCTGCACCCTTCTCATCATTCGCACGGACCCGCACCGATAGTCTCGCACAGGTCGCGGCTAGGGCCACAGCAGTTGGTTCCCTTGTCGAGAGACCTGGAATCAGTCCGCTCGACAGTCAGGGACGGCGTGTCAAAGCTCTTACGGTGCGACCGCGATGGGCATACGGTAATCGGATACTAAGAATCACAGTCGGGAGAAAGCGTCGATGGAAACCACCATTACCGCAACGCAATTGGCAAAAGGTCTTTCAGACATCTTGAATCGGGTGAGGTACCGGGGGGAGCGATTCCTGGTGCAACGCAACGGCGAAACAATCGCCACCATCGAGCCGTTGACCTCTATGCCAGGTATCACAGTGAGCGAGTTGATTGCTAAGGTCGGGGATCTGGAAATGCCAGGAGATGGGTTCGCCGACGATCTCGAAGCGATCCAAGCCGCGCAAAGACTTGTCGAGATGCCCGAAGGGCCCGACTGATCGACTCGAGTGTCTTTATCGCGATGGAAAGGCGAGGGGTCTCCCTAGGCGCCCTGGGTGCAATTGTTCTGGGCGAACCGTTGGCTATTGCCAGCATCACGGCATCCGAGCTGTTGGTCGGAGTACATCGATCGACGAACGAGTGGCATCGAAGTCGGCGACGGGACTTCGTCGAGCATCTGGTGAGCCAGGTGCCAGTCTTGTCGTTTGACCTGGAATCAGCGCGCACGCATGCCCAACTCGCCGCTGAACTAGCGGCTGTCGGACAGCCCATAGGGTCAAACAACTTGCTGATCGCCGCCACCGCTATCGCCCGAGGCTACTCGGCGTTGACGCACAACCTTCGCCATTTCGAGCGCGTACCTGGCCTCATCGTGCAGGTACCGGGATGGTAGCGGGTCACCTCAGCGCAGGCGTGGATCGAGCGCGTCGCGCAGACCATCACCGAAGAGGTTGAACGCGAGCACCGTGATCAGGATAGCGAGCCCCGGGAAGAAACCGAGCCATGGAGCGTCGCGCAGGAACTCGCGGCCGGAGGTGAGCATTACACCCCAGTCGGCGTCAGGCGGCTGCGTGCCGAGTCCTATGAAGCTCAACCCGGCCGCGTAGATGATGGCCTGGCCGATGGAGAGGGTGGCGAGAACGATGATCGGTGCCCAGGCGTTCGCCAGGACGTGGCGGACGATGATCCGGGTGTTTGGCTGTCCCATCGCCCGCGCCGCCTCGACGTACTCCTTCTCCTTGATGGAGAGAACCGACCCCCGCACGATGCGGGCGAACGCGGGGATATAGACGATGGCGACGGCGATCACCACGTTCTGGATTCCCGGTCCCAGAATGGCCATGATGCCGATCGCCAGCAGGAGCCAGGGGAATGCCAACAGCACGTCGATCACGCGCATGACCACCTGGTCGACGCCCCCGCCGAAGTAGCCCGCAATCAGTCCAAGCGTGACTCCGATCACGAGCGCGATGGCAACCGGGACGATGCCGACACCGAGGGCCACCCGCGTCCCGACAAGAATACGGCTGAGCACGTCGCGACCGAACTCGTCAGTGCCGAGGAGGTGTTCGGTGCTCGGTGCCTGCAGCTTGATCCGAAACGATTGGTCAATCGGGTCGTAGGGAACTATCGCCGGTGCCAGGAGCGCCACCACGACAAGGGCGGCAACGACCACGAGCCCAGCCACGGCGGCGCGATCGCGGGAGAGACGCCGGGCGGCATCCCGCCACAACCCGGCTGACACCCGTTCGGCTCGATGCAGCGTGGGATCGATCCCGGACGAATGCACAGTTGGGCGAGCGACGATGGTCTTCTCTTGCCGGGTCCGGGTCGATTGGACGTTCACGTCCATCGCCATCTGCTTGATCCTTGCTCGCGCAGAGCCGTGACGCTCCGCTCGTGGGTGATGCTACGCCGGGTCCGGAGATTCAGGACTGGTTCGAGCGTGTCGCCCTAAGCGTAGTGGATTCGGGGGTCGATCGCCGCGTAGGCCACGTCGACGAGCAAATTGATCAGGACGAAACCAACCGCGACCACCAGAACGGTACCCTGGATCGCCGGGTAATCGCGCGCCCCAATCGCCTGCACGACGTACCGCCCCAGTCCGGGGCGCCCGAAGACCGTCTCTGTGAGAAACGCCCCGGAAATGAGCGAGCCGAACTGGAGACCGATGGCGGTAACGATCGGAATGAGCGCGTTCTTCAGCGCATGCCGGATGACGACCAGCCGGTCTTCCAACCCCTTGGCGCGGGCGGTACGCAGGTAATCCTGACCGAGAACCTCGAGCATCGACGAGCGCGTCATGCGGGCGATGATGGCCATGGGTATGGTCGAGAGGACAAATGCCGGCAGGATGAGGTGATGGACGCTGGAGCGGAAGGCCAGCCAGTTGCCCGTCAGCACACTGTCCAGAACATAGGCATCGGTGATGCGATCCAGGCGAATACCGGTACCGATGATGCCGCTGATCGGGAAGAGACCCAGGCGGAAGCTGAGGATGTAGATGAGAACGATACCGGCCCAGAAGACCGGCGTGCTGATTCCGACGAGGGCGACGATCATGGTGCCGTAGTCGAGCGCCGAAGCGCGATGCGTTGCGGCGATGACGCCGGCCGGGATGCCGATGACGAGCGCGATCACCAGCGCGGCGAGGCTGAGCTCGATTGTGGCGCCGAAGAACTGACGGAGCTCTCCGGCCACGGGCTGGTTGGTCCGTATGGAGTCCCCGAAATTCAGGGTGAAGGCGGACTTCAGAAAGTAGGCATACTGGACGGGCAAGGGCCGGTTGAGGCCGAGTTCTTCACGGATGCGCGCGACCTGTTCGACGCTTCCTTTGTCGCCGGCCATCGCGGTGGCCGGGTCGCCGGGAATCAACTGGATCATGAGAAAGACGGCCGTCATGATCCCGAGGAGCACCGGAATGGCCAGGAGTAACCGTCGCGTGACGTATCGAGTCATCGTTGTGCCTGGAGCAACCGTTTACCAACCGAGCACCGGACCGGAGAACCGCCCTCATTCGAATGCCTTCTCCCTGTGCCTGGGGAGAAATGAGCCGAGAACAGCGGCTGCAAGCCCCACTCCCAGCGTGCTGGGAGTGGGGTTGGGGAGAGGGCTCGCCTACGCCTTACCGACACCAGCCATATAGTAGATGTAGGTCGGTTGGAGATCGAAGTCGGTAATATTGGCCCGAGTTACGACCTGATGCATCTGGTAGCCGAGGAAGACCCACGGTGCATCATCGACGATGAGCTGCTCCGCCTGCTGATAGAGTTCGGTTCGCACATCCTGGTCCGAGACTTCCTGCGCCTGGCGCAGTAGGGCATCGACCTCGGGGTTCTCATAGAATGCGGTGTTCCCCGCACCCTTGCTCGCCCCCGCTAGCAATGAGTAGAGGAAGTTATCCGGGTCGCCATTGTCGCCCTGCCAGCCACTCAACGAGCACTGGAACATATCGGCGCGCCGGTCGGCGCGGTATTGCGTCCACTCCGCGGTCTGGATTTCGGCCTCGACGCCGACCTCTGACCAATACTCCTGGATCGCGGTAGCCAGGCGATCGCCGACCGGGTTGTACCCACGTGGGATGGTGTAGGCCATGAAGGTGAAGGTGAGGGGATTGCCCTCGTCGTAGCCAGCCTCCGCGAGAAGCTCCCGGGCCCGGTCGGGATCGTACGGGTAGGACTCCAATTCCGGGTTGTATGCCCAGTCGACTGGTGGCAGCACGCCGCCCGCCGGCACCATGTTGCCGTTGTAGAGACCCTCGGAAAGCTCTTCCTTGTTCACCGCGTAGTTAAGGGCCTGTCGGACTTCCTTCGAGGTGAAGGGCTCCTTGGTCGTGTTCAGTTCGACGCAGTTGGTGTTTAGCCCGGCGTCCTCGACGACAACCAGGTCAGGGTTCTGACGTGCGCGTTCGACATCCTCGGGAGTGAGGGCCCAGGCGATATCGAGTTCGCCGGTCTCCACCTGCTGCAGGCGAGTCGAACCTTCCGGCACGACCTTGATGATGAACTGCTCGACCTTCGGCGCACCACCCCAGTAGTCGGGGTTCGCTTCCAGCACCAACTGGCTGTCTCGCGTCCAGTCTTCCGGTCGCGCGAGCCGGAACGCGCCGGTCCCGGACGGATTGACGGCGACGGAGTCGAGTCCAGCGGCAATCGCGGTCGGACTGACCATGCCCGCGATCGGGATGGCGAGGTTGGCGAGCAGCGGCGAATACGGCTCGGGTAGGGTCATACGGACGGTCGATTCATCGACGGCTTCAACCGAATCGATCCAGCTAGAGATGAAATCCTGCATGTAGACCATACGGGTGGCGTCGAATTGGGAGCCCGGCGCGCCCTCTTTGATGGAGTTGAACCACGTCACGACGGCGTCGGCGTTGAACGGGGCGCCGTCATGGAAGTTGACGCCCTGTCTGAGGTTGAACGTGTAGACCAGGCCGTCGTCGGAGATCTCCCACGATTCGGCCAACCCGGGACGGAGGGTGGTCGCGCCGAGATCGTAGAGCACAAGACAATCGTAGATATTCGCGCAGGCGATGTAGCCCTCCTGGGTGTCGATCGTGCGCGGGTCGAGTTCATCGACATCGGTGCCGACACCGAAGACGATCGCGTTCGCCGCGTCCTGGCGAGCGACCGCATCCCTCGTGGGAAGCACGCCCTGCCCAGTGAGATTTCCCAGGGCGGCAGTTCCGGCAGCGGCTCCGGTGATCTTCAGGAGATCGCGTCGTCCTAGTCGGCCGCGGATTTGATCGGTGCGGGACATGGTTGCCTACTCCTCATGACAGCTTTGTCATCACGTCGATAGACCGCGCCCTGCGGTCATAGTTCTTGAGTGCCGTCTAGGGTGCGTCCGAAATGAGCGGAAGTCAAGGAAAATGCTTTCTCGGGGGGATGCGAACAGTCGGAGCGTTACGGGGGGCATCCCTCGGCCATCCAGTCGCGGAAGATCTCGATTTTCTCTTCGCTCCAGGTTTCGTCACAAGGCATGGTGCCGTCCTCGACTCGCTCCAGAATCAGTGCGGCGTTCGCCTTGACGTCGTTATACGACCAGAGGTCGAAGGCAAAGTCCATCGAGGCGCGGTCCTCGTCCCGAAACAGTGGTTTGACATCCGCGGCAAAGCTCATTCCACCTCCCGTCCCCGCGTCGTGTGCTGATGACCGGAGTGTATCAATCCGGGCCAGACACGAACGGGACCGGCGAACGCGGGCGACCCTGCGGGACCAGGCCGGGGAACCCACCCAGACGTGAAGAACCATCGTCAAGACCATTGAGGCAACTGACACCGCCGCGATGTGGAGTCAGAGGCTCCTGGCACACGAATTGCGGGCCATGTCAGTGGAAGGCTGAAGTGTTCAGCCTTGAGAGGAAGGAGGGCGATTCATGGTGACTGTTCGAATGCACGACGGCGAGGGCCGCGACCGAGTGCCGCGCAAACTACCAAAGGTGGCCGGATTGGCATTCGGTATCGCCCTGTTTGGCACGGTCGGTCTCTCGGGGACGCTTGCTCAGGCTGATGACGTTACCGTCGGCGCCGCCGACGCTGAAAGCATCATTGCGGAGATTTTTGCCGAAATCTTTGGCGGCGGAGTCGGCGTTGACGAAGCCGCAGTCTCCGGTGGCGCTATCAACGTCGGCGGGAACACCGGCGGCAGCGTCACGATGGGTGGGAGCAGCGGCGGCGGCATTACGATCGGCGGCAGCGGCGGCGGTGTCACGGTCGGCGACGAGAGTGGCGGCTAATCCGAATTCTGGGTGATCGCGCCGCTGTAGGGTCACCTCACCCGCATGTCCCGTCTTCTGGCACAACGGGAGACGGGACACGGGGCGCAGTGGACGCGATGAGCGTTTGGTAGTCAAACCAGAATTCATGCAAGGCCGGCGGCAAGCGCGCAGTGGTACCAACGCCCGACGGAAGATACAGGCATGGGTCAAGTGCTCGTAGGATCGGTCGGATCGGTGCCGTTGGCGATCTCGTCGCCATCGCCAACGCCGTCGCCGTCCGTGTCAAAAACGAGCGGATCGGTGCCGGTTGAAGATCCCGGCTCGAAGCCGACTTCGGCAAAGTCGGTAAGGCCATCACCGTCAGTATCCGGCGTCGCCGCATTCGTGCCAAGCTCGGCTTCCTGGGCATCGGTCAGCATATCACCGTCGGTATCGACGGTCGGCTCGCCTTCGGGCACGCTGGAGGGGTCGGTGGGGTCGGACCCTTCGTTGACCTCGGCATTGTCCCCGAAGCCATCATCATCGGTATCGTAGATCAGAGGATCGGTGCCGGCGGCCGCCTCCGCGCCATCGAAGAGACCGTCTTCATCTGTATCAGGGTTGGCTGGGTCGGTGCCTAGCTCGGCTTCCTGGGTGTCCGTCAAGCCGTCGCCATCCGAGTCCGCGTCTTCTTCTTCTGCCGGCTGTTCGGCGGGAACGTAGATGACGTCCAGGATGGCATTGGGATTCGCTTCGTCGATAGTGAAGGTCCAGCCGTTGCCGGAGGCGCCTACGCTGCCGCGGACCTCCGAGAGCTCGTACTCCGCCGGTACGGCGATGCCTCCTGGTTGCAGGAAGTACGTGCCGAAGGGAACGCCTCCTTCCTCTCCCCATACTACGCTGGCGCCTTGAATTTGGACTGGAACGGCACTAGCCGCGTCTGTGGTCAACACCACCGGTCCGTCGATGACGACTCCGGAGGCATCGCCCAGAGAGCAATCGGCGTACGGGTCGACCGGTGTCCCCGGGCAGAGATGCACGGCCACCGCCACGGTGCCCTCGTCTTCGCCACGAAGGTCCTCCGGCACGACAAACCACCGGCAAGCGACGGTATCGCCACTTTCTACAGCAACGATCGCGCCTGGAACACCGGTTTGGGACGCCTCGGCTGCCAGCTGGCCGTCCTCGTTCGCGCATTCGACGACCTGGACCGCAAACTCCCCTGGGACGCCACCAGCTAGCACGTAGGTGTCCGGGGCGAGGTCGGCAAACGTCACCGTCCCATCGGGTCCGGTCGTTCCCTGGAGCGAGATCCCAGTCGCCGCTGCTCCCAACTCAAACGCAATGTCCGCCAGCGGCTCGAGGCAGTCCACGGCGTACTGCGTCCCCTCATAGGCAACCGGGCACGCGAGGGCCTGGACGGTGAGTGAGGCAAGCTCGGGCGTTGGCGTTGGCGTTGGCGTTGCCGTGGCGGCTTCCTGAGCGAGGATCGGCGGAACCTCTGGCCCGACAATCGCCGTCACGAATGTCGCCTCCACCCCGTCGCCGGCGCGGGCGATGACGTCACCGCCGATAGCCGCCCCTTGACCAGCAGGGAGTCTCACTGGTTGCGCGCTTGGGTTATCGGCTGGGACCAGCTCGAGCGCGCCGGAGGTGACGAGCAGGAGCGCTGGGGCGGCATACGACCCCAGCGCGAGGTCGAGCGACTCGTCGGCGTCCAGGACATCGCGGACGAGATCGAGATCCCGGCTGCCGCCGGGAGAGGTAAACGGTTCTCCGATGAACACTAATTGATCGTTGCCGGGGTCGCTGACTGCATCGGCGGCAACGAGGTCAATGCGATAGTAGGAGACAGTTCCATCGCCGAGAGGAATTTCTTGGAGTGGGGCTTGTAGCGGTATGAACGCCGCTTCACCAGACGCGAGACGAGTCTGCCTGTTGCTTTCGAGTTCGTTCACCAGGAGCGCACCCTGGTCAGCAAGAACGAAGCCCGGTGCGTTACGGGACGCCTGGTCCAACTCTTCCGAAGCCGTGGCTAGTCTGACCCGCCAGCCGACCTCGCCGCTTGGCATCGCGGCGACGCCATGAGCGATCACGGATGCTTGACCCAGTGCCGGCGACCGCGCGTCCTCGGTCTGGCCGAACGCGGCGCTGATGCCAATCAGGCTGCCGGAGACCAGAATGACTAATGCGAGCCAGAGCGCGACCAGCCGATGCAATGGATTCCTCCTCGTGAGACAAACCGCTCTTCAGCGCTACAACGAGCGACAGCCGGAGGATGGTTTCTGCATGCCAAATCCCGAAGACCGAACTGATCTTCGGTGTGACACATACCTACGCCTTCAGCACGACCTTTTCACAGTCATCGAGCTTGTTCTTGAAGATGTGGTAGCCGTGCGGAGCCTGCTCCAGCGGCAGTGTGTGGGTGATGATGAACGTGGGATCGATCTCTCCGTTCTGGATGCGCTCGAGCAAAGGACGCATGTAACGCTGCATGTGCG
>JAHWJF010000382.1 GCA_019348515.1 Chloroflexota bacterium
CAAGCAGAACAGCAGCCCTTACAGCCCTCCGTGACTCGGCACGGGCCAGCTCAAGATTACGCAGAAGCGGATCAGCGGACCGCTGCTGGACCGCATCGACATCCACCTCGAAGTCCCCCGCATTCCGCACGAGCAGCTCTCGGATCGCCGTCCCGGCGAGCTCTCCTCCGCGATCCGGGAGCGCGTCGAACACGCCCGCCAGATCCAGACGACGCGCTTCGCCGACGGCTCGCTGCTGACGAATGCCGATATGGGACCAAAGGAGTTGCGGCTGTACGCCGCGCTCGACGAGGCGGGCGAGACGTTGCTCGGAGCGGCGGTGCGCCAGATGGGCCTCTCCGCCCGTGCCTATCACCGGGTGTTGAAGCTGGCGCGCACCATCGCCGACCTCGCTGGGGAGGAGCGCATCACCACGACGCACGTCGCCGAGGCGCTGCAATACCGGCCACGGGTGGCGGAAGCGTAGGGCGAAGTCTATGGGTTCAGTCCGCCGATAGCGAAGGAGGATGGTCATGCAATTTCGGCTGACGGCTGATGCGGAGCTTCGCAGTGCGCCTGAGCGCTCGGCGGCGGTCGTTGCCAGGCTCCCCATCGGGACAGTCGTCGAACGAGCGGGCAAGCGGAATCGTCGCTGGATGCCCGTGCGCCATGGAGCAACTGAGGGATGGGTTGCTGAACGTCTGCTCGAGAAGATCGGCGATGGCAAACCGGGACCTCACGTCGGTCAACCCACGCTACCGACGACGGAGACCGAGATCGTCGAGATCATCCGGGAGGCGGCTCGCGCATTCGGCCAACCGGAGGAAGATCTGCTTCGTGTTGGCCGCTGTGAATCGAACCTCGATCCACGCGCCGTCAATCCGGCCGGACCGTACTTCGGCCTCTTCCAGTTCCTGAGGTCGACATGGGCGAGCACCCCGTTTGCCGATCGAGATATCTTCGATCCGGTGGCCAATGCCAGTGCGGCGGCCTGGATGTGGCAGCAGGGAAGACGCGGCGAGTGGGCTTGCCAGTAGCCGCGGTGCCATCCCTCCCCCGTTGAACCGGTAGTCTGAGACTCTTATCCCGCCGGGAAATCGCCTCGTCCGGATGGATCAGGCTACCCGCCGCTATTTGCGACAAGTGAAGATTCTCTATTGACTCGCTGTTCTACTGGTGATATGTTTTTACGGAACCTTTAATAATTCCAGGGGCCGACAGAGGCGACCCCCGCCGACAAGACGCGAAGGCGCCTCCCGCGTTCGTGACTCACCTGGGTCGGAACGTGGCTGTGGCTCGCTACCGGCTCTAGTCATGGGATTCGCAGATGACAGCATGCCAAATCCGCGATCCACCCCCTTGGCCCGCACGAGCTGGTGAATGCGACGAGTGTCAGTGGTACCTCGGTCGTCTCCAGCGCGGCATCGAGCGTCCATGCGGGCGCACCAACCGGCGGCGCCGGGAAATGTGTCAACACTTGAGATCCTCCACGCACCGGCGAGCTAGGCGACATTCGAGGAAAAAGGAGCAGATCCATGTCCCAGCAAGACGATCCTACCGCTGATGACGAGAGCAGCCTCGATCTGCCCGCCGGCATGTTTCGTACCGGCGACGGCGATCCGGAGAACTTCTTTCTCGCCGTGTGGCGACCGAGCACGGAGGGGGTCAGAAACACGCCCGCGCAGTTTTCCGAGGTCGATGGGATGGCCCTCTTCGAGGGTGACATCGTGCTGGGGCCTGCCGACGAGGTGCGCAACGGCCGCGGCGAAGGACGCGGAATCGGCATCACCGGCGCCCAGTTCCGCTGGAAGAACGGCATCGTGCCCTGTGTGATCCAGGCAGCCGTCAAGGATCGCGCCAAAGCCGCGATCGCCCATTGGGAGCGGCACACGCCGTTTCGCTTTCCCAAGCGTACCGATCAGACCGACTACATCTCCTTCGAGGCGCGCGACGGGTGTTTCTCGATGGTCGGACGACGGGGCGGGAAGCAGGTGATTTCGCTGGGAACCGGGTGCAGCGTTGGTTCCGCCGTTCACGAAATCGGCCACGCGCTCGGGCTCTGGCACGAGCAGAGCCGTGAGGACCGTGACCAGTTCGTCACCATTGTCAGGGAGAACATTCGCCCGGAGGCGATCCACAACTTCGATAAGCACGTCCTCGATGGTGACGACCTCGGCGACTACGACTACGCCTCGATCATGCACTATCCTCGCAACGCGTTCTCCAGGAACAACAAGGACACCATCGTTCCCAGTCAGCAGGGGGTCGAGATCGGCCAGCGCAACGGCTTGAGCAGGCGCGACATCGCTTCACTGAAGTTGATCTATCCGAATCTGAAATGGCCGGCGGGAGACGAGGCCGAGAGTGCGGCGGACGAGGTGGCCGCGCCAGCCTAGGCCGGGGCCTCATGAGCCGCCAGGCAGACGCTGACCTCGTTACGGGGCAACTCATGGTCAGTGCCGGGACACCACCCTTTCAGGGCGCGACCGCATACGTTTGCCTGGAGGATATCAGTTACGCCGACGCGGCCGCGGTTGTGGTGGCGGACGCCACTATTCCTGACGTGAGCCATGATCCATCCACGACCGGCGGCCGCGACACGCGCATTCCGTTCGCGCTACGGGCAGGGCCGTCGTCACCAGCAATCTCACCAGGCAACGACTATGCGGTGCGCGCCTGGATCGATCGCGACGGCGATGGCCATCTCGGCGGCAGCGACTTATGCAGCGACCAGATCCAGCGCGTGCTCACCGGCGGCTTCGGGAGCGCGGTCACCATCCCGCTCCAGACGTGCTGATCGTTGGCGTGGGCCAGTGGAGAACCCGTCGATGAATGAGAGTGATTACGCGATCGCCGTTGGTATCAGCTTGTATCCCGAGGAATTCGCTCCTCTCACCGGGGCCCCGAAGGATGCCACGAGGTTCATGGAGTGGGTTCATTCGCCGGATGGCGGGGATGTGCCGAGTGAGAACACCCGGCTGATCGTGACCCAGCTCGACCAGCAGCCTACCTCGATCCTTGACTGGAAACCCGACCAGGATGACGTCGATGCGGCGCTGATCGATTTTGGGCTCCGCCATAAGTGGAAGAGAACATGGAAAGGAAAGAACGGGCAGAAGTTCCTTGGGAGACGCCTCTACTTTTACTTCGCGGGGCATGGCTACGCGCCTAGGGCCGGAAACGTGGGCATGCTCATGGCTGATGCTGCCCCGAGTCGACTGCGGAAGAGCCTCAGCCTCAGCGATTATCGGGAATTCTTCGCGGCACGGGCGCTGTTTGAGGAGATCGTGTTCATCGTCGACTGTTGCCGCGACCCCTTACCGTTGGGTATCGGCGAGACAGACCTGCCGACACCCCCGAGCTTTAACCTGGACCGCGTCAACCCTCCTCCAAGAACCACAGAATTCGTTCTCCTGGCGGCCGAGAACGGCAGAAAATCCTATGAGATGGTCGATCCTGACACGAGCGAGCCGGGCGGCGTGCTGACTCGCCTCCTGCTGAAAGCGTTGCGCGATGGAACCGCGGCCGAGAAGGGAAAGATCACGGCGGCAGGCATCAAGCGCTACATGGAATCGAATTTCGGTGAGTTGACGAGCCGGGTGGACGGTCGCTCGATGTTCCAGAACCCCCAGTTTCAGGGAACCGCCGTGGAATTGGCGCAGGCGCCGGAATTGATCTTCGGCTGTCCCGCTGTGGCTGCCGCGCCGGGCGCGGTGCAGGTGAGGATCGTTGTTCCTGAAAACTTCACCGGCGAGCTAATCGTGACTGAAGGAGGGAAGACCGAGATCGCTCGTCAATCAGCGGAGAAGGCGACAAAAACAGCCCCACCATGGTTCGTGGAATTACTGCCTTCAAAGCGATACGCGGTCCGGAACGTCGTGGGCCCGAGAAAATCGCGAGCGGCCGTCATTGGCTGGCCCGAGCTGGAGGTCACCAACAATGTCTTCGTTTTCCCAGGAGACGATTCCGACAACTGAGCTGGACGCGGCGTCAGACAGCGTTGTCGTAACCGGCGCCCTCCACGTGGAGGCCCCCCACTGGGCCACCCAAATTAGCGTTTATGACGACCAGGGCCAAGCGGTCGGCAACGGCAGCCCAATGACAGAGAGCGCGGCCGTACCCGGGGTCTACGAAACAGCGATATCGGTGGAAGAGGGCATCTACGATGTCGAGGCGTCGCTCGCTGGCCAGAC
>JAHWJF010000383.1 GCA_019348515.1 Chloroflexota bacterium
AGTGCTGACGCAAAAGTGCGGCGCAGGCTCCTATCGGGCGCCGGGGGCTGTCGCCGCGCATTTCGCCGTCGAGTCGACCATCGACGTCTTGGCGCGCCAGCTGGGGCTTGATCCGCTGGAGATGCGCCTGCGCAACGCTGCAGCCGAAGGCGACCTGCGGCCGACGAACACGCGTTGGCCGCGCATTGGCTTGCGCGAATGCCTCGAACATGTAAGGGACCACCCACTCTGGCGAGATCGGTCGCGGCTTGGCCACGGCGCCGAAGACGAGGGACGTCGGCGGCTTGGCGTTGGCCTGGCGGTTGGCGGCTGGCCCGGGGGAATCGAGCCGGCGGCCGCTGCCTGTCGCGTCGAAGACGACGGCTCGTTGACCGTCACAGTCGGCGCCGTCGATCTGAGCGGCACGCACAACGGCTTCCGGTCGGTCGTCGCCGAGGAGTTCGGGATCGACGCCGGAAAGGTGCGTGTCGTCCTCGGCGACTCCGATGTCGCTCCGCGCTCCGGAGCGACTGGGGGCAGCAAGATCATGCTGACCGTTGGGGCGGCTGTCAAGGGCGCCGCAGCCGACGCCAAGCGGCAGTTGTTGGAGATCGCTGCCGAAAAGCTGGAAGTCGCCACTGATGATCTCGAGGTCATCGATGGCCGGATCCAGGTCAGAGGCGCCTCTGCCTACGGGATAACCATTGAAGAGATCGCCGGGTTGACGTCTGCGCCTGGCAGCGCGTATCCGCCCATCTACGGGCACGGTGCCTCGGCCATCGACCGCAATTCGCCGGGATTCGGCGCTCATCTTGCGCAGGTTGCGGTCGACCCGCAGACCGGCGAGGTGGAGGCGCGCCGATACGTCGTCGCGCAGGACGTTGGCCGTGCCATCAACCCAGCCGAGATCGAAGGGCAGATTCAGGGCGGGGTCGTGCAGGGTCTTGGCTGGGCACTGTATGAGCAGATTGTCTTCGCCGACGATGGCCAGGTGCTGACCGGCAGCCTGCTCGACTACGCGCTGCCGCGGGCAGCTTGGGCGCCGAACATCGACATCGCGCTGGTGGAGATTCCGTCGCCTGACGGACCGTTCGGCGCGAAGGGCATCGGCGAACCGCCCATCATTCCGGTCGCCGCCGCCATTGCTAATGCGATTTACGACGCCGTCGGGGTTCGTCTGACCGCGTTGCCGATGACCCCGCAGCGCGTCTTCGAAGCCCTGTATGCCAGCGCAGGCAGAGGATAAGGAGCGAGATGCGTGGACTACGCGGCAGCGGGTCAGGATCTTGGCGAGCGGTCGAGTCATCTCCTGTTTGAAGGAAACGTATTCCTTCGCGCATTGATGGATCGCGGCAACCTGCGCGTCAACGAAGTCGAGTTCACCGCGGGGTCGCGCACCAAATGGCATACGCATACTTTCGAGCAACTGCTGATCATCACTCAGGGCGCCGGCATCGTCGCCACGAATGAGGACGAACGCGAGGTCGTCCCTGGCGACGTCGTGATGATCGCGCCCGGCGAGCGGCACTGGCACGGCGGAAAACCCGACAGCGCCATGCGGCACATTTCTGTCAATGGCCCCGGAGAGACGGCATGGTAGCGAGCCTTCAACTCACTGTGAGTCCGATCGTCGATCGCGCCGAGTTCTTCAGGACAATGGGCGCCTTCCCAACCGGCGTCACCGTCGTGACGTCGATTGACGAGTATGGCAATCCCCGTGGCTTGACATGCAATGCGTTCAGCTCGGTCTCGGCCGACCCGCCGCTCCTGATGGTGTGCCTCGATCGCCGAAGCAGCTCGCTCGACGCCATCCTCGAAACCGGCCGCTTCGTCGTCAATTTCCTCTCGGCGGACGGCGCGGCCGTCTCGGATCGCTTTGCCAGCAAGCGTTCCGACAAGTTCTGGGGCGTTCGTTGGGAGGCTGCATCAAACGGGATGCCGATCCTCATCGACGACGCCATCGCCTACGCCGCCTGCCGCATCATCCAGGCCATTGAGGCCGGGGACCACACCATCGTTATCGGGCTCGTGGAGGAAGCCCAGCCGCCCTCTCCAGAGAATCAGCCTCTTATCTATTTTCGCCGTGGCTACGGCACGGTTCGGCCGCTTGCCGCTGAGCGCGACGAACCTGCCCCACCACGTCCGCGCGTCGTTTCGATTGCCCGCAACACGGGTCAGTAGCGCCACGACTCGGCGCCATGGCCAGGCCATGGTTGGGAGGAAGACGCCTTCCGTGCGAACGCGGGTTGCATCGCCCTCGCCCCCGCTAGTTGGCAGTCACCTCGCGGAGGACAGGGAACTCATCTGACTGCAGTGACGCGATGAGGAGCGCCAGATGAATCTCCATCAAGCCTCCGGGCGAGCGCAACCGCACCCCAGTCAGTTCCTCGACTCGGCGCACACGATATTGCACGGTATTGATATGCACGGAGAGTTGCTCAGCGGCCTTGGTCAGGCTGCACTCGGTTGCCAGAAAGACGTTCAGAGTATGCAGCAATCCGCCGCTGTATCGTCGCTCGTGCTCACAGAGCGCATCGAGCCGGCGGTGAGCGAACGCGAGGAGTTCCGGCTCGTCGTCAGGCCCAATGAGAAAGCGGTGCAGACCAAGTTCTTCGACGCTCAGCACCCGGTCGACGTTGCGAAAGCCCCGCAGGACCTCGATGCAGCGGCGTGCCTCCGCAAACGCGCCTGAGAACTCGGGCGGTTTGCGGCATCGCCCGCCGATGCCGATCGAAACCGTCGAAGTCCGCAGCAAGCGGCTGACATCGTCCTTCAGTATCCGCGCGGCCTCCTCGGATTTGATGCGGCCCTGCGCATCCTCCGGCCAGAGGACGACGACCGCGTCCCCCTTGAGCGTGGCCAACGCCTTTGGCCAGCGAATCGCGCACGCCGCGACCGTCAACCGCAGCAGATGTCGGCGGAACGTGTCGACGTCGCCCGGGACTCCCGACGGGAGATCAACTCCATCCTTGTCGGGCGAGACGACGAAAGGACGGTACGTGGCGTCGAAATCGAAACCGAGGCGCCCCGCGCGCTGGACGACCGCCGCGTCGTCCTCATAGTCGCCCGTCAGCAGATCATCGACGAAACCCCCGCGCAGTTGCAGCTCGGTCTCCATCACCGCGCGCTGCTTCAGCAGTTCCAAGGTGACGACCGTCGCGCCATGCTCTACCGCGCGAAGGTCGAGAGCTCCGAGCGGCTCGCGCGTCTGGAGGACAAGGAGGTACGCCAGCACGGCGGTGCCGGCCATCACCGGAACCGCGTACCCGACGGTGGTCGGAGAGCCAGAACTGCAACAAAGCTCGAGAAACCGCGGTCGACCGTCGCTGAGTTGGCGCGGCAACGCCTCGTTGAGCGAGATCTCCTTTTCCCTATCGTGCAAGACGCGTAGCGCGTCGATCTCCGTCCATCCCGTGGTTTCCCGAAGTTCCTCCGCGCCAACCAGCGCCAACAGGCGAACGTCCGCGTCGTAGAGCGCTACCGGGCGGCCCACCAACCCGGCGATCCGCTCGACGATCGCGCTCAGACCACCGTCATCGAGGATGACTTCCGTGAGCTGTCGGTGGATTTGCTCGGCCTGCAGCAGTTCCGCGTGCTGCCTCTGGAGCAGATGGTTCTGCTCGCTGAGCACCTGGTTGATGCGGGCGAGTTCCTCGGCCCGATGAACGGTCTGATCGTGCAGGCGCGTGGCTTCGACGGCGATCGCCGCCTGGTTGCCGATGATGAAGAGCAGGTCGACCTCCGCCTGGGAGAAGACATGCGGGACGCGGGTGTAGCAGTTGATGAAGCCGAGGACGCGGTCGTGGAGGACCATCGGGGTGGCGATGAAGGAGGCGATCCCCTCCTTGCGCCCGGCATCGCGCCAGGGGCGAACCGCGCTTTCCTCCAGGTCGTTGATCTGTGCCGGCCGCCGGGTCCGCAGCGCCCGCCCGGTCGCTCCCTGGGACATGTGCGGTGAGGAAAGTGTGGTGGACTGAGCATTCATCGTCTGGATGTACTCGTCGGAGAGACTGTAGTGGCCGACCCAGGTCAGTTTCAGTTCATCTGGGCTCAGCAGAATGACCGCGCAGGCGTATCCCATCAGCTGATGGACCTTTTCGGCCAGGATCTGGAACATGGAGCTCAAGTCGAGATCGAGATTGATCAGTGTCGAGATCTCGAGAACGGCCGTCAACGAGCGCTCGTGC
>JAHWJF010000384.1:0-2739 GCA_019348515.1 Chloroflexota bacterium
AGGCAGTGTCAGGGAGCGCCCGCAACAGCGACGTCGTGCTCTCCCGGACTCGCCGGAAACTCGACATGATGACCAACGGGTCGGCCACTCGGTCCGTGGCAACCTGGTCGGCTGAGGGCTCGATTCGTGGAATTCGGTCCAGGTCGGGATTCCGCTCTGAGGCGATGGCGTACATCATCGTGTACGTCTCTATCTCGGTATCTCTCATACCGATCAGGAGTTCCTTAACGGAGGGCTCCGATCGACGAGCCGAATACTCGAGCAGCCTCCGCTCATGGATCGGGGTTAGCCACCGAGAAAGGTGGTTCAGCGTTTGCTTGAGGCGGATGATCAATGCGTCGTTTGAGAGAACGCGACTCCCATCATCCGCTGTTTTCGCCCCTGACGCGTGAGGCGAGAGCGAGTCCATATCACCCCTCCAGGAATCTCCGCTGGTTGCTCACACCTCTCAGCACCTGGCGAATCACAACAGCGCTACCGTACGTGAACTGTCACACGATTGCACTATTTGAACCTCTTTACTACGAACCGCGATACCGTTTTCGCTGAACACGAATTGCCAGGCCCGCAGCTCAACGACCGGGGTCAGCCCGACGATCAGGCTCAGCACACCGGGAACCTTGGCTTCGGCCAAGTCGCTCGCGGATGGAACTGGCGGCGTGTCAGGATGGGAGTGCACGATCGCCATGAGCCGCATCCTGCGGCGCTCCATATCATGCAGCGCAGCCAGGACATCGACTGGGTCCATTGTATATCGATGAGGTGACGCGTCTATATTCCTTCCCGGATAAAATCGATGAGCCGCCATTCCTGGAGCGATCGCACTCGTCGCAATCAACCCAACGCCCTCGCAGGGGAGACATCGCTGCATATGCTCAACGACATCGCTCCTAGCGCGCTCGGAAATGAACATGAGTGGCGCCTGATTGATCGACGGTCGGCGTTCGAAAATTGAGCGCACGCGATTCCTCGGTCCTTCGAAACGGCTAACGGTCATCAGAGATGGCATCGAGCATCTCCGACGCTCGCAGTGCTAGGTGCAGCGTCAACCAGGATCCGGGATCTGCGACGTCACGCCCGATGAGCTCGCCGATTCTCCGCAACCTGTAGGCAAGGGTGTTGCGATGGATTCCGAGCCGGTTGGAGGCATCGACTTGCGAGCCGCCACTCTCTAGAAATGCCCGCAGGGTGGCTCGCAAGGTTCCGCGCTGATCACGACCTTCGAGAGTTCCCAGTGCTTCAGAGATGAATTCACGCAGCTCATGCGAATTGCGCAGCGGATAGAGCAGGCGGAAGGCGCCGACATCGTCGATTGACTCAAACGAAGCCGCTCGGCGGGGAAATGGAGTTTCGGCCTGGAGCGTCGCGACAAATGCCGCCTCTCTCGCGGCGGCAGGAAGGCGGGCAACACCGTGGGCCGGTGCGGAAAGGGCCAGGGTCGCCGTCCCATACTCGCTCCCGGTCTCCAGTCGCCGTTTTACCTCGTTGACCTGGCTTGCCAGACTCTCGGAACCAGCGCGGCCGTTGGTGATGATCAATACTTGACGCCGACCGTTCTCCTCGCCGCCGGGATGCACGGAGCCCAACGGAGCAAGTGCCTTGGCAAGGGTCGAGTCATTTCCTCCAGTGCTGACGGCCACGAAATACAATGCATCAGGATCGAGTCCGAGAGCCAGGGCCGCTGCCCGTTGCTCCGCCGCGTTCCCGTACCGCCCTTCCAAGATTGCTCCGACCATCTCAGTTCTTCGCGCTCCGCGCGGGCGAGCGGCATCGTCGCGCCGTGCCGCATCGGCAGCCGCGGTCGCTATCCGATCGACGAGAAATCGCGCGGTGACGCTCTGTTCGGGGAGGAGGGGACCCAGAATGAGCCTGAGCCCGCCAGGTACGTCCCGCTCGAGCCGAATCTCGGTCAAGGCGTGGTCTGCGTCGCGGTGATCCGGACTCGCTTGGCCCGCAATGGCCAACCGCCGGCCTTGAGCGTCGACCACGACTACGGGAAGATGGGCGAGGTCAGACGCCACCTGGACCAAAGAGGTTATCCCCGACTTGTTTGCGGCCAAATCGGTCATCTGCCGTTCGAACTCGCTTCCGATGCGGTAGAGGTTACCCCGGCACTCCGTCAATAGCCGGTTGATCCCCGTCTCTGTGTCTGTCGTGAGTTCTCCGGACCACAGCAGAACTCCCGTATCCAGGCTGATGGGATATGTCGTTCGCGTCTCGACGTCGGTTTGCTCAAAGACGACCGCACTGACGTCTCGGACTTGCGCTTCCCGCACGAGGGCTGGTAGCTCCGCACCAACGGCAGCCGTCACCCGGGAAGATACGAGCAGCACCTCACCGCCCCGCAGCGGCGGTAAGTGCGGCGGTGTCGTACGCGCCGAAACGACCCACGAAATCTCGGCGTTCCTTCGACCGTCTGACACTGCTGGATCGCGCGACACGTCGCCTGCGGTCAGGCGAGGTTCCAGGACAAGGAGATCAGCAAGGGTGATTTCCATTTCGGGTTATGCGTCCCTATCGGCGTTGGTCCGATCGATGCTCTTCAAGTTCACCCACTATTTGGGAGCGCCGCCGAGTCTTGATCGTATGATACGGAAATGTCTCCATCGACCGGCTGAGGGCCATTTTCATGAATCTCCGTCTAGACCGCGCTCGCGCGCTTGAGAATGCGACGCTGTCTGTCGTATCGCTGGCTGGACTGCTCACGTTTTGCCTCCCATTCATCGTCTCGGCGCTGCC
>JAHWJF010000384.1:2839-4153 GCA_019348515.1 Chloroflexota bacterium
GGATGGGCGTTGGCGCCGGATGGCTACCCCACCCAGGCCCAGCGAGGGCCGAGCTCGCTATGGCGACCACCTTCGGCGCCTTCGCTGGGTTTGGTTACGGTGCACTGATGAATCTGTACTCATGGCCGTTCGCCGCGCCCGGGACGGCAAGTGATGCCGGACTCTACTGGTCGCCTACCCTGTCGTTCGCGGAGAGCGTTGAACGGTACGCGACGTTCTATCTCGCAACGTCTTTCGTTCACGACGCGACCCGGGCCGCGGCGACCGCACTCCTCATCCTGATTGCTGGGGCGCCCGTGTTGCGAATCCTGCATCGATATCGGGCCCGAGCAGTCTGGTCAAGCGCGGCTTCTTCGTAGCCGGTCCTCGGCGACATTCAGCCGTGGACACCTAGATCTAGTGGATGCGTCAGGTCGAACCGAGACAGCTTTGTGACATATTGGTCACAGAGCTTCCCAGGATGTACGTACACGTCCTCGCGATTCGCGGAACATCGCTCGAGAATCTGACAATCTGGCACATATTGTGTTTGGCGAGTATCATCGATACTATATGTCGTACCGCTGGATGCGGCGTGGCCCGAAATGCAGTCCAAAAAATGTTTCGCCCCGATCTACCGATGATGGTGAGAGGCGCGACGCGAAGGCAGTTTCGGGGCGATTGGCACCAACAGTTGCGAGGTCAGGCGATGAAGGCGACGAAGCAGGGAACGAAGTCGGGGCTGGAGGTCGAGCGACGGTTCACGGCGGGGACCAAAGACCCATACGCCGGCGTCAAGTGGGCCACGCGGACATCGCGCATCACCAACCCGGACGGATCGGTTGTCTTCGAGATGGCCGACGCCGAGGTGCCTGCCGACTGGTCTCAGGTCGCCTCGGACATCATGGTCTCGAAGTATTTCCGCAAGGCGGGCGTGCCTCAGTACGACAAATCCGGCGATCCAGTCCTCGACGAGGCGGGAAGGCCCGTTCTCGGTCCCGAGCGCTCGGCGCGGCAGGTTATCGGGCGGCTCGCTGGCTGTTGGCGGCATTGGGGTGAGTCAAACGGCTACTTTGCGACATCAACTGATGCGAAAGCGTTTGAGGATGAACTCGCCTACATGCTTGTCCATCAGATGGCGGCGCCGAACTCGCCTCAGTGGTTCAACACGGGGCTGGCCTGGGCATACGGGATCACAGGTCCGGCTCAGGGCCACTACTTCGTCGATCCGGCTGACGGTCAGGTGAAGGCCAGTGAGGATGCCTACACGCGCCCCCAACCACACGCCTGCTTCATTCAGAGCGTGAACGACGCTCTCGTCGAACCGGGCGGTCT
>JAHWJF010000385.1 GCA_019348515.1 Chloroflexota bacterium
CACCTACGCGGACTACGGCAAATACCAGGCGATCTTCGAGTTTCAATCGCTGATCGGCGAGCTGGTCGGCATGGAGATGGTCAGCGCCCCGGTCTATGACTGGTCGGCCGCCGCGGTTAGCGCGCTGATGATGGCCGGCCGGATCACCGGGCGGCGCACGGTGCTCATTCCGGATACGGTGTCGCTGCAACGGCGGCAGCAGCTCGCGAACACGGCCGAGGCCTGGCTCGATCCCGTGCTGGTGCGGCATGACCCCAAGTCGGGTCTGCTCGATCTCGACGACCTGCGTGCCAAGATCGGCCCGGATACGGCGGCGGTCTATATCGAGAATCCGTCGTACCTGGGTGTGATCGAGACGCGCGCCGCGGAGATCGCCGATATGGCCCACGCCGCCGGGGCCCTGAGCGTCGTCGGGGTCGATGCCATCTCGCTCGGCGTGCTGGAAGCTCCGGCGCACTATGGCGCGGATATCGTCGTGGGGGAAGCCCAGCCACTCGGTATGCGGATGCAGTACAGTGGCGGTCTGTGCGGGTTCATCGCATCGCGTGACGACCCGGCGTACGTCATGGAATACCCCTATCTCATGGTCAGCATCGCCCCGGGTCGCACCCCTGGCGAATGGGGGTACGGCTGGTCGACCATGGCTCGCACCTCGTACGACCAGCGCGAGCTCTCGCGCGACTACACGGGCACCACCCAGTGGTTGTGGGGGATCACCGCCGCGGTCTATCTCTCGCTACTCGGGCCGGAGGGGATGCGGGAACTTGGCGAAGGGATCACGCAACGGGCGCGCTACGCTATGCAACGGATCGGGCAGATCCCCGGCATCAGGGCTCCGCTGTTTGACAGCTACCACTTCAAAGAGTTCGTCATCAATTGCGACGGCACGGGCAAAACCGTTCAGGAGATCAATGCCGCCCTGCGCGCACGCGATATCTTCGGTGGTCACGATCTAAGCCAGGAGTTTCCCGATCTGGGACAGAGCGCGCTGTACTGCGTCACGGAAGTTCACACCAAGGCGGACATCGACCGCCTGGTGACAGCACTGGGGGAGGTGGTGGCGTGACGAGCTCACCGACGTATCACGGCGCTCGCTGGGACGAGCCGCTGATTCTCGACATGGGGACGCCCGGCGAGCGCGGCTACATACCGCCCGCGGTCGAGCCGGAGCTTGCCGCCGCGGTCGGAGAGCCCTCGGATCTCCTGCCGGAGGCGTTGCGGCGACGGGAGCCGCCGAGGCTCCCGGAGCTGGCCCAGCCGACCGTACTGCGGCATTTTCTGCGCCTCTCGCAGATGACCATGGGTGCCCATATCACGCCCGACGCCAGTCTTGGCACCTGCACCATGAAGTACAGCCCGCTGGTGAACGAGCAGTTTTGCCGGGCGCCGGAGATGAGCGAGCTGCACCCCCTGCAGGATGACGAAACGGTGCAGGGGATCATCGAGATCATCTATCGCTTCTCGGAGATGCTCTGCGAGATTTCCGGCATGGACGCGTTCACGTTCCAACCTGGTGGTGGCTCGCAGGGAATCTTCGCCAACGCCTGCATCATTCGCGCCTACCACGCGTCCCGAGGCGAGCTCGAGCAGCGGCGCGAGATCATCTCGACCGCGTTCTCTCATCCTATCGACTGCGCGGCTCCGGCGGTCGCCGGGTTTCGCGTGATCTCCCTCACCCCGGGTCCCAACGGCTATCCCGAGGTCGAGGCGTTGCGGGCGGCGATTTCGGAGCGAACCGCCGGGCTGATGATGACCAACCCGGAAGATACGGGCATCTTCAATCCGCACGTGGCGGAGATGACGCGCATGGTCCACGAGGTCGGTGGTCTCTGCGCCTACGATCAGGCCAACGCCAACGGCATCCTCGGCATCACCCGCGCCCGGGAGAGCGGCTTCGACCTCTGCCAGTTCAATCTGCACAAGACGTTCTCTGTGCCACACGGCTCAGTCGGACCCGCCTGCGGCGCCGCGGGGTGCACAGAAGAGCTGGCGCGGTTCCTGCCCGTCCCGATGGCCGCGTTCGACGGCACGCGGTATTTCTGGGACTTCGACCGCCCCGATAGCATCGGCAAGGTGCGCTCGTTCCTGGGGAACATGCAAGCCGTCTTGCGGTCGTACGCCTGGGTGCTCGCTCACGGTGCGGTGGGGCTCGAGCAGGTCGCCCAGATCGCGGTGCTGAACAACAACTATCTGGCCACGAAGCTGGCGCGCATTCCTGGGGTGGAGATTCCGTATGCCGGCAACGGGCACCGCCTGCAAGAGGTGCGCTATAGCTGGCAGCCACTACTCGAAGAAACGGGAGTTGGCACCGAAGATGTGCGACGGCGGCTGGTCGATTTCGGTCTCCAGGGCTACTTCACCAGCCACCACCCGGTTCTGGTTCCCGAGCCCTTCACCCTCGAGCCGAGTGAAAGCTGGGGCAAGGCGGCGCTGGACGAATATGTCGACGCGCTCGCGCAGATTTCGCGGGAGGCCCACGAACAGCCTGAGCTCGTCCAGTCAGCGCCGCACAACGCCGCGGTCCATCGGATCGACGAGGAGGCCATTGATACACCCGAGCGCTGGGCGATGACCTGGCGCGGCTTCCGGCGCAAGTATGGACACGCTGCCGAGGCGTTTGAACCCGTCCTGACGACCTAGCGCGAAAGCGGGGCAAAGGAACATCCCATGTCAGCCAACGGAAAGATCGGTATCGCGATTCAGGGCGCGGGCAATGTTTCCTCGGGCCACTTGCGTGCCTACCTGAACAATCCCGCATGCGAGGTGGTGGCCATCGGCAGCCGGACAAAGGAAGGCGCCGCGGACAAAGCGCGCGAGGTGGGTCTTGACCCGAACCGGCTCGCGCTCTACGACGATGTCTACGCGCTTGTCACCGATCCCAACGTCGACGCCCTCTCGATCTGCTCGCCGCACACCCGGCACGCCGAAGATACGATCGCCGCGGCCAGAGCCGGGAAGCACTGCCTGGTCGAGAAGCCGATCGCCATGAATCTCGATGAGCTGCACGCGATGGACGCGGCCGTGCGCGACGCCGGCATCCGCACGGTGTGTGGCTTTGTCCTGCGCTGGATACCCTCTGTCACTGCCGCCATTGCCATGCGTGAGCGACAACTCTTCGGCAATCTCCTCTACGTTGAGACCGACTACTGGCATAACCCGGAACAATCGGGATACCCCGGTTCGGAGGACTACATCCGGCGCAAGGTCGACGCCAGCGCGATGCTGCTCGGCGGGTGTCACGCGGTCGACCTGGCCCGCTATCTGATGGACAGCGATATCGTCGCGGTCAGCGCGGTGACGTTCACCAATATCGATGACGCGCCCCATCCACCGAATCAGGTCGCTCTGCTGCAGTTCGCCAACGCAAGAGCCGGGAAAGTCTCGGCCTGTCTCGAGCAATGGACGCCCTACCAGTTCAACGTCGATATCCTGGGCGATGCGGGCGGGTTTCGGCATAACCGGTTCTACAGCAGGACCCTCCCCGGCGTGACCGACTGGGTGGAGTTCCCGACGATTACCCCGGATAGCGGCTCGGTCGATCACCACCCGTTCCAAGGGGAGATCGATCATTTTCTGGGGTGCATCATCGAGGGCAAGGAGAGCCATGCCAGTGTGCGCGATGCGGTGAACACGCACGAGGCCTGCTTTGCCATCGATCGCTCCTGTGCCGAAGGTGGAGCGCAGGTGCAACTCACCGACCTCGCGCCGGCGCGGTGACGCTCCGGACGCTCGGGCTGATCGTCAACCCTATCGCCGGCATGGGCGGCCGCGTGGGACTGAAGGGCACCGATGGCCCGGATATGGTCGCGCGGGCGAGTGCCCTGGGGGCGATTCCCCACTCGGGGACGCGCGCCGCGCAGGCGATGGCGGTCATCGCCCAGGCCAACATCCGCGAACTCGAGCTGGTGACCGCGGCGCAACGCATGGGCGAAGAGACCGCGCGGGCGGGCGGGTGGAGCCCGCGAGTCATCGGCGGCCCGATCTCCGACGAGACCACGGCCGTTGACACGGAGCGCGCGGCGGCGGCGATGGCGGCTCGCGGTGTCGATCTTCTGCTCTTCGCCGGCGGTGATGGCACGGCGCGCAATATCTGCCATGCGATTGGCTGCTCCGTTCCGGTGATCGGCATCCCGAGTGGGGTGAAGATGC
>JAHWJF010000038.1:0-6813 GCA_019348515.1 Chloroflexota bacterium
GCATCATCGCGGTCACGCTCGTGATGCCGCACGTGCAAGTGTAGGAAAATGCGCCTCGGTGACCATCATGTGAATGGATCAGGCAGGAAGCTGAGGGAGACGGGGTGACCGACGAATCTACGACGGGGGCTGCGGCGAGCGCGGGACGGTACCCCGTGCGCCGGGAACGTAATCTGCGGATTCCCATGCCCGACGGTGCAACCCTGGCCGCCGACCTCATCGTGCCGGATGCTCCTGGTCGTTATCCAGTCGTCATGGAGTACCTGCCGTACCGGAAGAATGACACCACGTGGCAGGGGTACTACGGGCACCGCTATTTTGCCGAGCGCGGATACGCCGCGATTCGGGTCGACGTCCGCGGAACCGGCGACTCGGACGGCCTCGCGCTCGACGAGTACTCGCATCAGGAACAGCGTGACGGGGTGGCCGCCATCGCCTGGCTAGCGGAGCAGCCGTGGGCGAGCGGCACGGTCGGGATGTTCGGCACCTCCTACGGGGGATTCAACTCCCTCCAGGTCGCCATGCACCGCCCGCCAGAGCTGAAGGCGATCTGTCCCATGTATTTCACCGACAACCGCTACACCGACGACTGCCACTACAAGGGCGGCACATTGCAAATGCTCTATGACGTCGGCACGTACGGCTTGAGCATGGTTGGGCGCAACATGCTCCCGCCCCGCCCCGATCTCGTCGGAGAGCGGTGGGGTGAGATCTGGGAGGAGCATCTACGCAACGAGCCTTGGCTCCTGCGCTGGCTCGCTCACCCGACCCTCGACGACCAGTGGCGTCAGGGATCGCTCTGCGAGAACTACGGGGCGATCGAATGCGCGACCTACCTGATTGGGGGGTGGCGCGATGGGTATACCAATTGCAACCTGCGCACGTTCGCCAACCTGGAGTGCCCGAAGAAGGTGATGATCGGCCCCTGGCTGCACGTGCAACCGCATGTCGGCCGGCCGGGGCCGCGCATCGATCACTTCCGTGAGATGGTGCGCTTTTATGACTTCTGGCTGAAGGGAATCGATAACGGGATCATGGACGAGCCTCCCATCGCGATCTACGTCCAGGGGTACGACCGCCCGGACGCGAACCGCTCACTCACCACCGGGTACTGGCGCTACGAGTCCGCGTGGCCGCCCGCGCGGGGACGTGACGAGACACTCTTCCTCGGCCAGGACCGCTTGGACGCAAGCGGCCCGAGCGACGAGGCGACCGTAACGGAGCTCGAGTATCACCCGGCGGTCGGGACGGCCTTCGGCATGTTCTCGGCCGGTTCTCCGCTCGTGCTGCCTGCCGATCAGCGCACTGAAGAGGCCTACTCGACCGTTCACACCGGCCCTGTGCTAACAGAGCCGCTGGAGATCCTCGGTCGCCCGCGCCTTACTCTCTGGGTCGATAGTGACGCCGAGGTGATCACCTTCGCCGCGCGCCTGTGCGACATTGCTCCTGATGGGAGCTCGGCACTCGTGACCAAAGGGGTGCTCAACGCCACCCATCGCGACTCCCATAGCGACCCATCGCCCCTCATTCCGGGTGAGCTGGTCGAACTGGTAATAGACCTCGACGCGACGAGTTGGCGGTTCGAGCCTGGTCATCGGGTACGACTCTCCGTTTCGAATGCCGATTTCCCGAACTCCTGGCCCTCACCGGCGCTGGCTACGAGCCGACTGCACCTGGGAGGCAAGCGGCCATCGCGGTTGATCCTCCCGGTTGTTCCAGAGCCGCCTGAGCCCTTACCGACGCCCGATTTCGCGCCTTCGCCATTTCCGATCGAGGACGAACCCGCGGCGGAGCCACGGCCATGGCGGGTGACCCGCGACCTGACTCGCGGGCGGACCGAGCTGACCATCGAAGGGAGCGGGATCAGCCAACCCGACTCCGGCTACGTGTTGGAGTCAAGTTCCCTAGCGACGGCCAGCGTCGACGAGCGCAACCCGGCCCATGCCTGGATGCGCGGGCATCAAGTCGATCGCTATCGGTGGCCGGGGCAGACGATCGAGCAAGTACGCCGCGGGCAGATCACCAGCACGGAAACCGCATTCAACGTTACCCTGCACGTTGAGATCACTGTCGACGACCTCCCCCATTTCGAGCGCCGGTGGGTCGCAAGCTTCCCGCGGCGCCTGCTGTGATCGGCGCGGCAGCCGTGGAGCAAAGAACGGAGGGCTGACCGATGAGCACCGCTGAGATCGGCCAGGTCGTCCCAAATCACGCACCATCACGCGCCGATCTGGCGCAGCCAGCCGCGCTACCCCGATCTGTCGTCTCCTGGTGGGGAGACGTCTGGCGTCGATTTCGGCGACAGCGACTTTCCCTGGTGGCGGCGGCCGTCTTGATTATCCTAGCCTTGCTGGCGGTCCTGGCCCCGGTGATCTCACCCTACGATCCAACCCAGCAATTCCGACGGGAAGGCTTGAGTCCTCTCGGGGAGCCGTTGGCGCCAAACTCCCGTTTCTGGCTGGGCACGGACGGACTGGGTCGTGACCTGCTCAGCCGCCTCCTCTGGGGAGGACGCATATCGCTGACGATTGGGATCTCGGCAACCGCCATCGTGATGACGACCGCGTTGCTCATCGGGGGTACCGCAGGGTTCGCCGGATCCAAGACCGACTTTCTCCTGATGCGCCTGGTCGATTTGATGATCAGCGTTCCTCAATTCTTCGTCATGCTGCTGCTGGTCGTGGTGTTGCAACCCGGCGTCTGGGTGGTCGTGCTCGTCGTCTCCCTCTTCGGCTGGCCCTACCCAGCCCGTGTATTCCGATCCCAGATCCTTTCGCTCAAGGAGTCGGACTTCGTGCTGGCCGCGCGTGCCCTCGGTGTGCCCGAGCGCCGCATTTTTGTGCGCCACGTGCTGCCGCATCTGCTGCCATTGGTGACCGTCTATTCCGCGCTGAGCATGCCAGGGGTGATCTTTGCCGAGGCGAGTCTCAGTTTTCTCGGTCTGGGCGTACCCCCTCCCACCCCATCTTGGGGATCGATGATTCAGGACGGCATGCAGTACTACCGCGCCGCCCCCTGGCTGGTGCTCTATCCGGGGCTCGCCATCACGCTGGCAGTCGTCTCCTTCAATCTCGTGGCTAGCGGGCTGCGCGAGGCGATGGACCCTGCTCAGCGAGGACGGTGACGCATGTTGGCCTACATTCTTCGCCGCTTGGTCTGGATCGCCATCACCCTCTGGGGAGTCTCGCTGCTCACCTTCGCCCTGCTCTTCGCCGGACCCACCGATGCCGCGCGGGCGCTCAGCGGCGCGCGAGCGCAAGCCGCGTCGGTCGAGATGCTGCGCGAGCGGTTGGGACTCGACCGCCCGGTCCACGAGCAATACGTCACCTACCTGGGTGATCTGGTGCGAGGCGATCTCGGGGAGTCGTACTACTTCAAACGCCCGGTGGCCGATGCGCTGCGGGAGCGATTTCCTGCCACCGCGCAGCTCGCCCTGACCATCTTCGTCCTCGCGGTCGCGCTCGGCGTCCCGTTGGGGGTGATCTCCTCGATGCGCCGTGGCGGAGTGATCGACCGGGTGCTGATGGTCTCCGGACTTGTGGCGATCTCGATTCCGAGCTTTCTGTTCGGGCTGCTCCTGTTGTACGCGTTCGCCTTCCGGCTCAAGCTCTTTCCGGTCGGCGGCTATGGCAGTCCCGCCCACCTGATCCTGCCGGCGCTGACCGTGGCGCTGCCGTGGGCGGCGTGGTACGGCATCGTGCTCCGCTCGAACATGCTCGACACGGTTGCCCTTGACTACGCCCGCACAGCCGCGGCAAAGGGGTTGAGGCCGAGAACCATCGCCTGGCGGCACCTCTTGCCGAACGCGCTGCTGTCGGTGGTGACGATGCTGGGGATGGATCTGGCGGTACTGCTGACCGGTCTGGCGCTGGTGGAGTACATCTTCGGCTGGCCCGGCATTGGCTGGCAGGCGCTACAAGCGGCGCAACGGTTTGACGTGCCAATGATCATGGGGAGCGTCCTGTTCGGTTCGCTCCTCATCGGCCTGGCCAACCTGATCGTCGATCTCATTTACGGCTGGCTCGACCCCCGTGTGCGGATTTCGTGAGGCGGGCGGCGGCAGCCTTCGTCCGCCGCCCGTCTCCCGCCTCCCGCCTCTACTCCTGCTCGATCCAGGCCGCCTCGAGGAACGGCCATCCGCCCAGTAAGCCGTTCAACGGGTCGTTGTGGGCATTTTCGCGACCAAGCGCGACTGCCTTCTCATTGCCTATGCCGATCATCGCCGCGTCGGTGTTGACCGCCAACTCCTCGATCTCACGATACGCGGCGATTCGCTCGGGGTCGGTCTGCGGCATCGCTTCGGCGGCGGCGACGAGCTCGTCGATCCGCTCATTGCAGTAGCCGCCATCGTTAAAGCCGGTCTCGATTGAGGCGCAGGTCATCCAACCGGATACGAAGTCATAGGCGTCGGGGAAGCTAGCCGACCAGGTGTAGAGCCCCATTTGCACCTCGCCGCTTCGGATCGGCTCACGCCAGTCTGTCCATGTGCCAGGGATCACTTCGACCTCGATGCCGATCGCTGCCAGGTCGGCCTGGAGCCCTTGCAACTGTGCCTCGAAGTCGGTCCCGCCGTAGAGCTTGATACCAGTGATGCCCTCGTCGTACCCGGCTTCACTCAGCAGCGCCTTGGCCGCATCAGGATCGTACTGATAGTTCGTGCGGAATGATTCCTCGAATTGCGGCATGATCGGGACGTAGATCCCTTCTAGGGGTTCGATGACACCGCCGGTACTGCGGGATAAGAACTCCCTGTCGACGGCCATGGCAACCGCTTGCCGAACCTGGAGGTTGTCAAAGGGAGCAGACCGGAGGTCCATGAAGAGACGCATCGTCACCGGGGTGGCGGCTAGTCGACGCGTGTTTGCGAATCGCTCCTCAGTGAGGACTGCCGGCACGTCGGCGGAGGGGATAGTGTGGACGAACTCGGCCTCGCCGCTCTCCCACCGCAGCATCTGAACAGATGGCTCGACGTTGAGTGAGAGCTCGACCCGATCGAGATACGGCAATCCCTCTCGGAAATATTCCGGATGACGCTCGAAGACGACGCTCTGACCCTGGTTCCATTCCACAAATTTGAACGGTCCAGTACCGATGACGACGGACTGGCCCCACTCCGCACCGGCGTCGATGGTTTCCTGCTTAGGACTGATTCCGTTCATCGTCATGCTGAGGATCGCGGGGAAGACTGCCTGCGGCCGTTTGAGTGTGATCTCCACGGTGTACGGGTCGATAACCCTGACCCCCGAGAGATCTTGAGTGTCGCCGGCGATGACCTCATCATAGCCAACGACGTTCTCCATGTAGGTCTTCCCCCAGCTGTAGACATCGGGCCACAGCTGCCAGGCGAGCGAGAACGCTACGTCGTCGGCGACCATCTCGCGCCCGTTGTGGAACTTCACGCCCTGGCGTAGCGGGATCGTGTAGACGAGCCCGTCATCGCTCACACCTGGGAACTCGGCGGCAAGGTCCGGGAAAAACTCATTTTCCGGGTCGTACGCATAGAGCCGGTTGAACAGGAGCCCTCCGGCGCTCCACCAATCCTCGCTCCCCTCGGCGCTGCCAACATCAAGACCACGAATGTCGCCCGACCCCATCAGGCGATAGACGCCACCAGTTTGAGGCTCTCCACCGGCTTCCTGTGCCCGGACACGGTTCGGCGTAGCGGCAAGCGCACCTGCTCCCACCAGCGCGGCGCTCCCGGCCGCGGTTGCCAAGAGTGTCCTTCGAGACAGGCGTAAGGGATTCGGCAGTCTGTTCATCTATATCTCCCGATCAACACGTGGTGCGCCGAGCTCACGACGGTCAGCGCACCGACAACAATCGGAACGGAGCAGCCTCCGCGACATCCACGGCCCCGGGGACGCCACGTCGTCTTCTCTCCCTCCAGGCGGCTTCAGGCCGATGCCGGCAACCTAACGGATGACGGGAGCGGCGTCAACTCGAGCTGATAGCCAACGCTGGCACAGATTCGGCGTCTAGTCATTCGCGTGGGCTGTGGTACCATTTCCGGTCGGGTAGAAACCGGAGGCGGGCATGGTAGAGGGTCCAACTCCGGAGCAGAACGACTTGCGCGCCGTCGGCGTCGCGACAGGGCTGGGATGCTCCATTGTCGCGGCGCTCGTCTTGTGTATCGGCGGCGGCGTTTGGCTCGATTCCCAGTTCGGCACCTCGCCAGTACTGACGCTGATCGGCGTCGCACTCGGTTTGGCGGCCGCCGGCTATCAGCTCTGGGAGCTGGCCAAAGTCGGAAGCAAGACAGCCCAACCCGGGCCAGTGACCCGGACGATAGCGCGCTTGCCCATGCCCTCACCGCGCGCGGCGCGGTCCCCGCGAGAGCGGAGCCAGGGAGTGCCCGAGCGTGGGCGCGAAAGATACGAGGAGTAACGTTCAGGGATGGAGATCCACATCTCGATCGCCGCGGAAACCCTGTTCATGGTGGGTCCTGTTCCGGTTACCAACTCGATGCTGACGATGTTCGTCGTCATGGGCCTGCTACTGGTGGTTGGCGCGGCCATTGCGCGCGGGGCAAAGCTCGTTCCCGGCCGCTGGCAGGGCCTCTTCGAAGTCACCGCTGATTTCATCCTCCAACTTGTCGAAAGCACCGGTGGCCGGTCGTTTGGCCGCCGTCTCTTCCCGCTGGTCGGGGCCATCTTCATCTTCATTGCCGTTGCCAACTACTCGGGGGTGCTTCCAGGTGTTGGCACCGTCGGCTTCTATCACACGGAAGCCGTTGAAGAGGAAGTCGGGCCGCCTGAGGAAACCGACACGGCCGTCGTCGAAAGCACGACTGGCAACATCGACGTCGTGGAGGAC
>JAHWJF010000038.1:6913-13086 GCA_019348515.1 Chloroflexota bacterium
GCGCACGCGGACGAGGAGCACGCCGTGCTCGTTCCGCTCATCCGCGCCCCCAACGCCGACCTGAACATGACGCTGGCAATGGCACTGGTGACATTTACGACCATCCAGCTCGCGGGAATCCGGGCGCATGGAGTTGGCGGGCGACTGAAGCACATGGCCGACCCGCCATTCCTCTTCCCGATCGAGCTCGTCTCGGAGTTCGGCCGCATCATCTCGCTCTCCGCCCGACTCTTCGGCAACGTGTTCGCCGGTGAAGTCCTCCTTGCCGTCATGTACGCGCTGGCAAATGCGGTCAAGATCGCCATCGTGCCTCTTCTGGTGCCGGTCGTCTTCATCTTCCTCGAGCTGCTCTTCGGCACTATCCAGGCCCTGGTCTTCGCACTGCTCACCGCCATCTACATCACCATGGCCGGCGGCGACCACGGGCATGGGCCGGAGCATGTAGATCATGCCCGCGGTGATCTGGACGACGTCCACGGGCCAGAGCAGGCTCCGGTAGCACGGGTTCCTGCAGCGGCGGGTGACTAGCTTTCGGTTTGTCTCCAAAGGCGTCACGCGTGTGACGCCCTTCGGTGGAACAGCACGGACGGGAGGTCCGTCCGAGGACGGTACTGGCAGCCGGGAGTGACGCGGCTGCGCGGGCAAAGGGGAGGAACGAACAATGGAAGTGGATGCTGCCAAGGCGATCGGCGCCGCGCTGGCGATCGGTCTCGGCGGTTTTGGACCCGGCCTCGGCATCGGCTTCATTGGTCGCGGCGCGATGGAGGCCATCGGCCGCAATCCTGAGGCGGCGGGCGAGATCCGCACGGTCATGATTCTCGCTGCGGCGCTGGCGGAAGCGGTCGCAATCTACGCCTTCGTTATCGCGATCATCATCGCCTTCGTCGTGTAACGAGGGTGATAGGGTCATAGGGTGATTGGGTGATAGGGCAAAGAGAAATCCCCCTATCACCCCATCACCCCATCATCCCATCACCCCGATCGGGAGATCGTTTCGTATGGGCGCACTAGGCATCAACGCATGGGGACTGGCGGTCCAGATCGTCGCCTTCCTCGTCTTCATCTGGCTCTTCTGGAAGTACGCGCTCGGCCCGATCACAAACATGCTCGACGAGCGCTCGCGGCGCATCTCCGACAGCATGCAGGCCGCCGAGAGGATGAAACTGGAGCTGGCCGCGGCCAGCTCCCGCAACGAGGAAATCCTCGCCGAGGCCCGGCAGCAGGCGCAGCAGATCATCTCCCAGGCCCGAGAGGTGTCCGACGCCACCATCGCCCGGGCGCAGCAGGAGGCGAGCGAGCAGGCGGAGGAATACCTCGCGCGCGCTCAGTCCACCCTTCGCCAGGAGACGGATCAGGCGCGCCTGCAGCTGCGGCAGGAGCTGGCCGACCTCGCGGTCATGGCCGCGGGCCGTATCGTCAGGCGAGAGCTCGATCCCGCCGCGCAATCTCGCCTCATCGAGGAAGCACTGGCCGAAGCGTCCGCACCCGTCGATGGGCGGCGTTAACGGCGGGTAGCGAGAAGGGACCACCGTGGCCAGCAGCGCGGCGAAACGATACGCACAGGCTGTCTTCAGTCTGGGCCAGGAGCAGGGAACTCTCGACGCTTGGGGCGAAGATCTGGCGATGCTTTCACGTGTCGTTGCCGACGACCGCATTGCAACGTATCTCATCAACCCAAGTGTCGCGGCCGAGCGCAGGATCGAGGCACTCGAGACGTCCCTCGGCACGAACGTCCAGCCCGAGGCGCGCAATCTCGCTAAGATGCTCATCGAGCGCAACCGGACGATGTTGATCCCACAGATCCGGGAGATGTTCGACGCCCAGTTGCGCGCCGAGCGAGGCATCGCGGTGGCCGAGGTAACGACGGCGGAACGGCTCACTGACGCCGAGCGGAACGACGTCCGTGAAAGACTCGAGACGATGACCGGTAAGAAGGTCGAGTTGGCGCTCAAAACCGACCCGGAAATCATCGGCGGTATCATCATCCGTATTGGCGATCAGGTTATTGACGGCAGCGTTCGCAACAAGCTGGAAAAAATGCGCTCGCGCCTCATGGCGGGGCGGCTCTAGCCTACCGAGACGGCAAGACGGCCAGAGGAGCAAACACTATGGCAGTTCGACCGACAGAAATTAGCGACATCATCCGGCAGCAGATTGCCGGCTTCGACGACACCACATCATTGACCAACGTCGGCACCGTTGTCAGCATTGGTGACGGCATTGCCAACGTCTACGGCCTCAGCAACGTAATGGCCTCGGAGCTTGTCGACTTCCCGCGCAGCGGCACCACCGGGCTCGCGTTCAACCTGGCTGAGGATTCAGTCGGTGTCCTGGTGCTCGGCGACTACCGTGCCATCGAGGAGGGAGACGAAGTCCGCGCCACCGGCGAGGTAGCGTCGGTCCCGGTCGGCGACGCACTCATCGGCCGCGTGGTCAACGCGCTCGGCGAGCCGATCGACGGTAAGGGCCCGATCGTGACGGACAGGCGGCGGCCGATCGAGATCATCGCTCCCGGCGTGATTCAGCGCGCAAACGTCGACCAACCGCTCCAGACCGGGATCAAGGCGATCGACGCCATGATTCCGATCGGCCGCGGACAGCGGGAGCTGATCATCGGCGACCGCCAGACCGGAAAGACCGCGGTCGCCCTCGACACGATCATCAACCAGCGCGACAGCGACGTGATCCCGATCTATGTCGCCATCGGTCTGAAGCAGGCGCAGATAGCGCAAGCCGTGCGCGTGCTCGAAGAGCAGGGTGTTCTCGGCAAGTCGATCGTGGTCGTCGCCTCGGCGGCTGACCCCGCGACGCAGCAGTATCTCGCGCCCTTCGCCGGGACAGCCATGGGCGAGGAGTTCATGCACACGGGCCGGCACGCGTTGATTATCTACGACGATCTCTCCAAGCACGCCCAGGCCTACCGCGAAGTCTCGCTGCTGACCCGCCGCCCGCCAGGCCGCGAGGCCTACCCCGGCGATGTCTTCTACCTGCACTCGCGCCTGCTGGAGCGATCCGCACGCCTGAGTGACGAGCTCGGCGGCGGGACACTCACCTCGCTACCGATGATCGAAACGCAGGCGGGCGACGTCTCGGCCTACATCCCGACCAACGTCATCTCGATCACCGACGGCCAGATCTATCTTGACCCTGACCTCTTCTACGCCGGAATCCGGCCGGCCATCAACGTTGGTATCTCCGTCTCCCGCGTCGGAGGCGCGGCCCAGGTGAAAGCCATGCGTCAGGTCGCCGGCCGCCTCCGCCTTGACCTTGCCCAGTACCGCTCGCTAGCGGCGTTCGCCCAGTTCGGGACGAGCGATCTCGACCCTGCTACCCGGAAGCAGATCGAGACCGGGGTGCGCATGACGGAGATTCTCAAGCAGGGACAATATCAACCGATGCCGGTTGAGGAGCAGGTGGTCGATCTCTGGATGGCGGGCAACGGCTACCTCGATAACGTCCCGGTCGAAGAGGTGAAGGAGTTCGAGTCGCAGTACCTCGACTACATGCGCACCGCGCACCCGGAGATCTTGCAGGAGATCGCTCAGTCGCAGGCGCTCTCGGATGAGGTGATCGAGCGACTTACGGCGGCCTCTGACGCCTTCAAAGCGGGATCGACCTGGGCCTCTTCAGGCGTGCGGGCGGCGGCGTAAAGGAGCGAGGACCGTGGCGAGCACGCGCGAGATCCGGCGACGCATTCGGAGCGTCGGGAACATGCAGCAGATCACCCGGGCGATGGAGATGGTGTCCGCCGCGAAGATGCGGAAGGCCCAGCAACGGGTGACGGCTAGCCGTCCCTACAGCGATCAACTGCGCCAGATCATGTCCGACCTGGCGACCCAGCAGCCTGATCCGGAACAGCTCGCGCAGTTTCCGCTCCTCCAGAAACGGCCGGTGCAGAACCTCGAGCTGATCGTCGTCACCCCTGACCGGGGTCTCACCGGAGCCCTGAACACGAACATCCTTCGCCGCGGCAGCCGGTTCATCCTTGAGGAGGCGGGTGCTCCGGTCCAGGTCATCGCGGTCGGCAAGAAAGCGCGCGACTACTTCGTGCGAACGAGGCAGGACGTCGTGGCCGAGTTCATCGGCATCGGAGACGACGTCAGCCTCGACGCCGTCCGCCCGATCGCGGACATCGCCATCGACGACTTTGCCTCGGGCAAGGTCGATGCGGTCTACGTCGTCTACTCGCGATTCGTCAACACCTTGATTCAGCGGCCGGAGGTGATGCAGATCCTTCCCGTCGAGCCGCCACCTGCGCACGAGGGCTATGCTGATTACATCTTCGAGCCGACCCCTGAAGACGTGCTGAACAACCTGCTGCCACGCTACGTCGAGGTTCAGCTCTACCAGACAATTCTGGAGGGTCTGGCCTCCGAGCATTCAGCCCGCATGGTCGCCATGCGCAGTGCGTCGGACAACGCCAAAGAGATCCAGCAAGAGCTGACCCTTTCCTACAACAAGGCGCGTCAGGCGCAGATTACGAGAGAGGTTTCCGAAATCGCGGCCGGCGCCAACGCGATGGCCGGCTAACAGGAGATAGGCGGGAGTCATCATGACCGACGTACAGACCCAACAAGACGCCACGGTTGTCGTTACGGACGTCGTGTCCGCAAACGGGAACGCACCGGGAGGAGCGACCGGCACAATCCTTCAGATCACCGGCCCCGTGGTCGACGTCCAGTTCCCACCGGACCAGTTGCCGGAGATCTATAACGCGCTGGAAGTGGCCAGGGACGACGGAAGCATCCTGACGCTGGAGACGCAATCGCACCTCGGCAATGACGCGGTGCGCGCCATCGCCATGAGCACCACCGACGGCCTCCGTCGCGGCACGCCGGTACAGGATCAGGGCGGCCCGATCACCGTCCCAGTTGGACCCGAGACCCTCGGCCGCATCCTCAACGTCGTCGGCGAGCCGATCGACGAGGCGGGTCCCGTAAACGCGACAACTCGCTACCCAATTCACCGCCCGGCGCCACGATTCGAGGATCAAGCCACCACGGTCGAGGTCTTCGAAACCGGCATCAAGGTCATCGACCTCATCGCGCCCTTCACCCAGGGCGGCAAGACCGGCGTCTTCGGCGGCGCCGGGGTCGGCAAGACGGTCATCATCACCGAGCTGATCCGCAACATCGCCGCCGAGCACGGCGGCTACTCGGTGTTCGCCGGCGTGGGCGAGCGCACCCGTGAGGGCACCCAGCTCTGGGGCGAGATGCAGGAGTCGGGCGTGGCCGACAAGACGGTGCTCGTCTTCGGTCAGATGAACGAGCCCCCCGGCGCCCGCCTGCGGGTTGGTCTCACCGCCCTCACTCTGGCCGAGTATTTCCGCGACGAGGGCCGCGACGTACTGGTCTTCATCGACAACATCTTCCGCTTCGTGCAGGCCGGCTCCGAGGTTTCGGCGCTCCTCGGCCGTATGCCGAGCGCGGTCGGTTACCAGCCGACACTGGCGACCGAGATGGGCCAGCTGCAGGAGCGCATCACCTCGACCAAGACGGGGTCGATCACCTCGGTGCAGGCCATCTACGTCCCGGCCGACGACTACACCGACCCGGCGCCAGCGACGACGTTCGCCCACCTCGACGCCACGATCGCGCTCGAGCGCGCCATCGCCTCCCGCGGCATCTACCCGGCGGTCGACCCCCTCGGCTCGACCTCCCGCATTCTCGATCCGCTGGTGGTCGGCGATGAGCACTACCGGGTTGCCCGCGAAGTGCAGCGCGTGCTGCAGCGCTACCGCGACCTGCAGGACATCATCGCCATCCTCGGTGTCGAAGAATTGAGCGACGAGGACAAGCAGACGGTTTCCCGCGCTCGCAAGCTCGAGCTGTTCATGTCGCAACCGTTCTTCACGGCCGAGGCCTTCACCGGGACCCCGGGACAGTTCGTCTCGCGTCAGGACACGGTCCGCTCGTTCCAGGAGATCCTGGAGGGCAAGGTCGACGACCTGCCGGAGCAGGCGTTCTACATGGTCGGCGACATCGACCAGGCACGCGCAAAGGCCGCTCAGATGAGTGGCCAATCAGCGGAAGCAGCGTAGGACGAGGGGGCGCTTCGCTCAGGGGGTGTCGGCTTCGCCTCAGGGGGGGAGTAGCTAACGCTCAGGCGGTGCCGGCGGCTACGCCTCCTCAGGGGGTGAAGGGGTGAGGAGCAGAAACGCCTCATCCGTCTTT
>JAHWJF010000386.1 GCA_019348515.1 Chloroflexota bacterium
GTCTTCGGGCTGGCGCCGCGCTTTCGTCGGGTCGTTGAAGAGGGCTCGGTCCCATTTGAGGAGTGGACCGCGCTGGGCATGATGCAAGGGTTCCACGCGGCGCAGCACGGCGTCCCCTCGATGCCGTTTCCCTTGCCGGTTGGTTCGGAGATCGTCGAGCGTTCCGGGTTCGCCACGCCGTATCCCGATCCAGTGAGCGGTGCGGAGGTCGGCGCGGCGCGAGCGCTGCCGCTCGATGTGTTCTTGCTGCATGCCCAGCGCGCCGACGAGGACGGCAATGTCGAGATCCAGGGCGGCCGTGGGCTCGACCTGAGCAGCATCTTCGCCGCCAGGGAGGTCCTGGTCACCGTCGAGGAGATCGTGCCCGCCGGCACGTTCCAGAGGGACGCCGCGCCGCGCGCGTTCATCCTGCCGCGGTCGTTCGTCACCGGCATCGCAGTGGCGCAGTTCGGGGCCTACCCGACCTCCTGTCTCCCCTGGTACCCCACGGACTACCGCGAGCTGCTGCGGCTGACCAGCGGGAATGACCTGGAGATCGTGCCGCCGCCGCGAGCGAGGAGGACGTTCCTCTCCGCGGCGGCCGTGCTCCCGCCGGCGCGTGTGACGGCGCCCCTGCTGCTGGGACATCGCGCCGGCGAAGAGGAGCCGGGTGAGGCGACGGCGGACGAGGTGATGGTGGCCTGGCTGGCGCGGCAACTCGACAACGACAGCGTCTGCTCCGTCGGCTCGGTCTCGCCACTGGCGACCGTCGCCTACCTCCTGGCGAAACGCACCCATGCGCCCGATCTGGTGCTGATGACGGCGAATGGCGGTCTCATCGACGTGGCCTGCCGCCCGATGCTGATGACCCTCGCCGAGCCGCTCGACTTCCAGTCCGCCGCCGTTCACTGCGGTGGCGACGAGAGCTACCACTGGTATTACCAGCGCGGCCGCGTCACCCACGAGGTCGTCAGTGCGGCGCAGATCGACCAGCACGCCAACACGAACAATATCGAGGTGATCTCCCCCAGCGGCCGGCGTGTCCGCCTGCCGGGTCAGGGTGGCATGGCCGACGTGGCGAACATGCACCGCCATTTCCTGCTCTATCTCACTCGCCACTCGCCGCTCTCGCTCGTGGAGCGGGTCGATTACATCAGCGCCGCGCGGGGGCTCCTCACCGCAGAGGAGCGGCTGGCGGCGGGGTACCAGCCGGGCGAGGTGAAGCTGGTCACCAATCTGGGGGTGTTCGAGCTGGACCCGGACGCCAGGGAGCTTGCGCTCGTCTCCATCCACCCCGGACACACCGTCGAGGAGATCCAGGAGGTGACGGGCTTTCCGCTCCGGCTTTCGCCATTGCTGGCGGAGACGCCGCGCCCGACGTCGGAGGAGCTGTCACTGATCCGGCGTGAGGTCGACCCCCTGGGGATGCGCCGGCTGGAGTTCGTGGCGGGCAAGGAGCGCGGTCCGCTGCTGGCGGCGCTGATCGAGAGCGAGGAAGCGGCCATCGCCGACATGATCGGGGGAAGGGGACCCCAGGTGACTGGGGACATGAAAGGGGACCGGAATGCCGACGGTTGAGCTGAGGGGTGTCAGCTGGGACCATCCCCGGGGTCACGACTGCATGGTGGCCACGGCGGAGGCCTACGCGGCCGTGCAGCCGGAGGTGCGCGTCGTCTGGGAGACGCGCAGCCTGCAGGACTTCGCCGACTTTCCAGTACAGAAGCTGGCCGAGATCTACGATCTGCTCGTCATCGACCACCCGTTTGTCGGTTTCGCCGCCGCGGACGGCTGCCTGCTTCCCCTCGACGAGCATATCGATGCCGCCGTGCTCGCCGACCAGGCCGCCAATAGCGTTGGGCCGAGTCACCGCAGCTACCTCTACGGCGGGCATCAGTGGGCGCTGGCTACCGATGCCGCCGGGCACGTCGCGGCGTACCGGCCAGACCTGCTGGCAGAGATCGGCGGGTTGCCCCGCACCTGGGACGACGTGCTGGCAGTGGCCGAGGCGCGCCGGAATCAGGAGCGGGCCCGGGTCGCCAATCCGCTGATCCCGATCGACTCGCTGATGAGCTTCTGCTCGATCTGCGCCGCGGCGGGCGAGCCACCGTACGCCGGGCCGGAGCGGGTGGTCAGCCGCTCGACCGGGCGGCAGGCGTTGGGGATGCTGAAGGCGCTGCGGGCGGCGTCCCATCCCGCGTCGCCGTCGCGCAACCCGCCGCGCCTGCTCGATTTGATGAGCACCACCGACGAGATTGCCTACATCCCGCTCCTGTTCGGGTATTCGAACTACGCGCGCCCCGGATTCCGGCCTTCACTGATCCGCTTCACGGGGGTCCCCACCTTCGACGGCGGTGAGTCACGGGGAGGCATCCTGGGCGGCGCCGGTCTGGCGATCTCCGCCAGCACCAGGCACCCCACGGCCGCGGCGGCCTATGCCGCGTACGTCGCCAGCCCCGACGTGCAACGGGGGGTCTATTTCACCGCAGGCGGGCAGCCGGGACACCGTGCCGCGTGGTGCGACGCGGCGGTCAACGCCGCATCCTCGGACTTCTTCCAGGACACCCTAGCCGCCCTCGACCGGGCCTATCTCCGCCCGCGCTACCTGGGCTTCATGGAGGTGCAGGAGCGCTCCGGCGAGCTGATCCACAAGTGGCTGGCCGGGGAAGGATCGGCCGAGGGCCTGCTCGATCGACTCGACGACCTCTATCGCAAGAGCGAACCGGGGGGGAAGGAGTAGCGTGACGCGGGGACGTGAGGAGGCGGTCATGGGTAAAACGGGCCAGCGGCCGCTCAAGGTGGGAGCGTGCATCCCCGTGGTCGAGGACGAGATGGACGGAGACTCGTCCCGCGGGGCGGACGTGTTGGCGATGGCCCGCATGGCCGAGGCGGTCGGGTTCGACTCGGTCTGGGTTCCCGATCATTTGTTGATCCACGATGCGGGGCGAGACCCGCAGGGCGCCTGGGAGTGCAGCGCGCTGCTCGGCGCGTTGGCGGTTGCCACCTCTCGCGTCGACATTGGAACCCTCGTCATCGCCACGAGTTTTCGCAACCCCACGCTGGTCGCCAAGATCGCCGACACCGTCGACGAGCTGAGCGGCGGCCGATTGATCCTTGGACTGGGCACGGGGCGCCACGAACCGGAGCACCAGTCCTTTGGCTACCCCTTCGACCACCAAGTAGAGCGATTCGCGGAGGCGCTGGAGGTCATTGTCCCCCTCTTACGGGAGGGTCACATCGACTTCGATGGAGCGTACTACGCGGCGTCCGGGTGCGAGCTGCGTCCGCGTGGGCCGCGACCGGGGGGGCCGCCAATTCTGATCGGAGCCTTGGGGACCGGCCCGCGCATGCTCCAGCTCACGGCACGCTATGCCGACCTCTGGAACGGATGGCTCACCTGGGGGCGGAGCTGGCCGGACGCAATCCCACCCATCCGCGAGAAGATCGACGCGGCCTGCGAGGCCGCCGGCCGCGACCCCGCTACGTTGGGACGAACCGTCGCCATTCTGGTTGAAGTCCCCGGGCAGCGGGCACGGCTGGTATCGACGTCGCCCACGGGCAGTGGTGAACCACTGCCCGGCTCTCCCGAGACGATCGCGGAGGCACTGCGGGCTTCGCGCGGGAGGGTATCAGCCACGTCCAGATCGTCCACGCCCCGAACACGGCCGCCGGCATCGAGGCGTTCGCCCCTGTTCTGGAACATCTCGACCGTTGCTAGCGGTTGTCCAGAGCCAACAGGACCTCACCCAGAGACCGCGACGTTCGCCTAACGCTGTATCTGATCCGGATCCGAGACCGTCCGGATAGCGACAATCAATCCCCAGCGACTCAGTCACGAAGCCGTCCCTCATATGAATATGGATCTGGCGCAGCGGTCCGCTGCCACTGTTGATGAACGTGCGCAGCTCAGCACCGCACGCTTCTCTATGGGTCGGCGTGGTAACGGCGTATGCTATCGCTCGCCGGGCCATAGCTCACCAACGTGTTCAGCACATTGACCCCGTCTCGCACCCACCCACGCGGACACGAGTTGATACGCCTTGTGTAATTCCCTTGACATCACTCTCACAGGTGTGGTATCCATCCTTGCAGACGGATCGGCCAGATCGATGGCCACTGTCGTTCGGTTCAGGTTCGCTTAGCGCGCTTGGATTGCGCGATGGAGG
>JAHWJF010000387.1 GCA_019348515.1 Chloroflexota bacterium
TGCTTCGCTACACCTCTCCGCGCTTCGCGAAAATTCTGACTTCGATACGGTCGCCGTCTGCTCCCGCCGACCTGAGCGCGCCAGAGCGGCTGCCCTCGATCACGGTATCCCGGCACACCCGTCCGACTATCGCGAACTGGCCCGCAACGACGCGATCGATGCCGTAATCGTGGCCTCTCCACCGCACCTCCATCACGCCATGGTCATCGCCGCACTCGAAGCCGGAAAGCATGTCGTCTGTGAGAAACCAATGGCCCGAAACCTTGCTGAAGCCAGAGACATGCAGCGGATCGCGGACCGCGTTGGCACGGTGGCAATGGTCAACCATCAGTTGCGGTTTCTCCCGATCCGCATGCGCATCCATGAGCTGATCAATGAGGGCTACATCGGTGAACCTCATGCCGCGAGTGTCACGGTTCATCGCTCCAGTCTCAACGATCCGCATGAGCGGCCCTGGGGATGGCTGATGGAACAGGAGAAAGCAGGAGGGATGTTGGGGGCGACCGGCGCCCACTACCTCGACGCGCTCCGTTGGTGGTTTGGGGAGGTGAGGGCCGTCGCCGGCGCGGTATCTACTATGGTCCGGCAACGCCGGTTGCCTGATTCGTCAGTCATGGCCAAAGTCGACGCCGATGACAATTTCTCGGTCATTCTCCGCTTTGCGAACGGCGCCCTCGGCACGATTCACGTCTCTGCCACGTCAGGACACGAAGGTGACGAAGAAGTGACCCTTTCCGGATCCGAGGGCACCTTGCAGGTGCGACAGGGCCGTCTGTGGGCCGCCCGCGCCGGCGATTTCAGCCTCAACGAAATGCCCGTGCCGGAGCGCCTTTCTGGCGGCGTCATTCCTGGTGGTCACTATCTCGTGCAGCCGACCGCCTTGTTGCTACGCGCCTGGGCCAGTGCAATTCGGGAGAATCGCCCGGCGTCACCGTCGTTCGCGGACGGTGTGAAGACCCAAGAGCTGATCGACGGCGCCCTGCGCTCGAGCCAGCAGGGGCGCTGGATCGACACCAGCGGAGCGCGCTGGCCAATGGCGGGTTCGGCATAAGAGGCTCAGATGCCAATCCGAACACCTAGCCGCACCACGTCCGGGGATTCATCGCCTACCGATGAGCACCTGCAAAGGGAAATCATGAGCGATACCGCGGCGGATTCTGAACTCCGCATCGTTGCTGACGATGAGCCGCTCGACACCCCGGTCATCGCCGTCGACGAGACTCTCTTGCACCGCAATATCGACGAGATGGCCTCGCTTGCGCGGAGCTGCGGTGTATCGCTACGACCGCATTCCAAGACCCACAAGAGTCCGCGTATCGCTCGCCTGCAACTCGAGGCCGGGGCCGCTGGCTTGACGTGTGCCAAGCTCGGCGAGGCCGAGGTGCTCGTCGCCGAGGGCGGGGTGAGAGATATTCTGATTGCCTACCCGATCGTCGGCGAGCTCAAGATCCGCCGGCTCCTCGATCTCACGAATCGCGCCCACATCACAGTCGCGGTCGATTCGCTCGAGGCCGCCCTCGCTCTATCCCGCGCCTTCGCCAACAGCGGTCGCGTGCTCGACGTCTACATTGAAGTCAACACTGGCCAGGATCGAGCTGGGGCCAGGGCCGGCCAGGAAGCGGTCGACCTTGCTGTGGACATCGCCCGTATGCCAGGACTGCGCCTCTCGGGTGTCATGACCCACGAAGGACATGCCGGCTTCAGCGGACCGGATGAAATCTCGACCGTCGCCCAGAACGCGGGCCAAGCTCTTGTCGATACCGCTGAGCGCCTTCGGGGCCTAGGTGTCGAGGTCACTCAGGTCAGCGTCGGTTCAACTCCGTCCTCGTGGTTCACGCCGAGGGTCAAGGGGATCACCGAAATGCGGCCCGGCACGTACGTTTTTCACGACAACAACGCGTTCCGGCACGGCCGCATTGGCCCCGACCGGTGTGCCGCGCGAGTAGTCGCCACGATCGTCAGCCGCCCGGCGCCGGATCGCGCCATCATCGACGCGGGGTCGAAGGCGCTCGCGCTCGACCCGAGCCCGAGCCACCCAGGGCACGGGTACATCGTCGGGCACTCGGACGCGACGATCGCGCGTCTGAGCGAGGAACACGGGGTGGTTCTCCTCCCTCCCGACGAGCAGGGATTCAACGTCGGAGATCGAGTCGAGATCATCCCCAACCACATCTGTCCGGCCGTCAACCTCACCGACGAGCTGGTGATCGTGCGCGACGGAGAGATCGTCGATCGTTGGCCGGTAGCCGCGCGCGGCAAGGTACGCGAGGGGCAATTTGCCAGCAGGAACGCCGCCTAGGTCAAAGAGGTCGCGCAAACCTCGATCCGTCGGAAGCGATCAGATTGCCGCGATTGTCTTCGACGTCCTCGAACGCTGGGACCGACTCGTAGTCATCCTCGTAGTCGTCCTCGTCAAACTCGTCCTCGGCCTCATCGAAAGCGAACTGATGACCCGCGAAGTCAGGTAGGGCATCCTGTACCAATGGGTGGGCCGGGTTCAGCTCTGTCATCACCAGTTCCTGGCCCTGGCCGTTGATCGTCTGCCGCTTGGTGAGAATCCCCTTGCGCAGAAACTCCATCACCTTCGCTTCGATATGCTCGGACGGGAGGAGCGCGCGATCGACGAAGCGCCAGAGTGTGCGGCTCATGTGGCTTTGCGTCGGGACGAATCCATCGTGAAGCTGCCGAACATAGGTGTCGATTGCCTGGATGATCTGCCGGTCCACATCGATGGACGGCGCAAACTCGAGCACATCCTCGGCGCCGGCCGCAATCACCAGGTCCGGGCTGATCGAACCCGGGACGCCGCAGATAACCACCTTCTTGCCGAGTCGATTGCGGAGCGTCGTCACCAGCCGGATGAAATCCTTGTCTCCAGTGAAGAGCAGGAACGTTTCGATATCCGGGCGAGTGAGCGCGGTGTTGATCACGTCGATCACGAAGTTCAGATCGGCCCGCGACTGAATCTTCTCCCGCCCGGTACCGTCCGAGGTGCGCTTCGCGGGGTAGTGCTGTGCCTCGAATCCCGCGACGTCGAGCCGCGTGCGAACTGGCGGCGGATGCTGATCGAAATCAGCGTAGGCCCGGGCTACCGCCATCAAACCATACTTAAGGGCTTTATCGCGCCAAGCTAATGGGTCTGGTTCACGCCCGAAGGAATTGATACTGGAGTAGCGAATATTCTCGAAGTCAACGAACGCGGCAACTTCGCTTCGTCCACTTGCACCCGCGTTTGCCATTGCTGGTTGCGATCCGTTCGTCAAATCCAAACTCGCCGCTGACGTCGCTACCGGCGCGCCATTTTCACCGTGCACCATGAATCCCCCTGGATCATCTCCCGGGACCTCTTCGCGTGTCGGGCATGACGGGAATCAGGGGTGGTCTCCCGTCTCACGTTTCTCGCCATGCTTTCCCTACGCGGAGAGCCTCTTATCCCGAACCATTACCGCAATTACCGAAAATCGTCGCCGCGAATGTTGCGGCGTTCCACCCGATCTGAGCCGATCTCACAAGCGCCAGTCTATCACGGCGGCCAGAACAGTCATTTGGCAGCTCCGCTGGAATCTATCCTCCGGCGCCAATAATTGCCGCGCCGACGACCCCCGCGTGGTCACCGAGTTTCGCGCGGGTAAATTCGACCGCACCGTCCGGAACAGCGAGAGCTTCACGATGCGCATACTCGACAGCCACGTCAAAAAGCAAACTGACCGATTCGATCACACCGCCGCCCATGACAATGCGCTCGGGATTCAACAGATTGATGACCGAGGCAAGTCCATAGCCGAGGTACCGTCCCGCGTCGGTAACTGTCTCGATCACCAGTTGGTCACCCATCTTTATCGCCTCTTCCAACACTCCGGAGCGCACGGCCCCACTCTCCGGCCACATCGCGGCCGTGGAAAGTTCGGGCGACAACTGGCGTAGGACGGATTCCCGGCCACGTTTGAGGTCGCCCATGAGACTGAAGGTGATCGCGGTGCGCGAGGCGTACGCTTCCAGATGTCCGCGGCCGCCACAGCCGCACAGACGACCGCCGGTATCGACCACGATGTGCCCGATCTCTCCGGCACTGCCGCTTGCGCCGGTCACCAGCTTTCCGCCGGTAACCACCGCGCCCCCGACCCCTGTGCCCACG
>JAHWJF010000388.1 GCA_019348515.1 Chloroflexota bacterium
GGGGCAGTGTCAACCATATGCGGCCTCCGTTGTGCAGGTCTGCGACCGTTCTTGATGCTGGTACGGTCCTCCCTCAGCGAGAGCGATCATGAACATCAGCTCACCAATACGGACGGGCGGCATGGAACGGACCGCCCAGACTGTGCCGGAGACAGGCGAGCAGATGGTGGCCATGGGGTCACCGAACGGGGTGATGATAACGCCCAGTTCCTCCCCGACCGTGACGCGTTGGTGCAATCGCTTGCTCACCCGAAGGAAGCCCGTCGTTGGGGCAACGACATTGACGGTTTTCCGGGCCGGGCGGGAATCCCGCGACGGATGCCCTCCTGGGAGGATGTCCAGAAAGGCCAGGATGTTCCGCAGCCCCGCCAGGTACGCCGCGGTGTCCTCCGGCTCGCAGCCGGCGCGCCCCGTCGTTTCGGTCCCGATGGTCGGAATCCCCAATCGAGAGGACTCGGCGTTCAACGGTCCAGGGGAATCGGGGATGCACCAGAGGTTTGGCAGCCCGTAGTGACGGGCAGCTTCCTCCGACCGAGCGCGGGCAGGCCCGGGGATATCGCGGAACCCGTTCATCGGCGCGAACGCTACGTCGGCGCTCCCGCTGTGGAAGTCAATCAGGAGGTCGTCGATCGTCAGGGCCGCCGCGACGAAATCGAGGAGGGCCCTGGCCAGCGCGCGGCTCGCGCTGACTCCGGGGTCGCCTGGGAAGACGCGCGCCAGATTGAGACCATCGACGGAGAGGGGCGCGACTCGTGCCCGAGCCTCGTATGCAAAAGGATTCGCAATTGGGAGGCCGATGAAGGTCCCGCGCATCTTGACAGGGTCGAGCTCATCGAAGAGGAGGCGTATCGCTTCCATCCCCTCGTACTCGTCGCCGTGCACGCCCGCAATGGCGAGGAGTGTGCGACCTTCCTGTCCTCGTGCTACGAGCGCCGGCAGGCTGACGGGCCCGATCAGTCCTGGAAGCGCGGCAAGCAGCAGCCGCTCTCGGCTACCAGCTGGGAGATCGGCAATGGAAAACTCATCAAGCGAGACCTTGCGCATCCCAGTCCTTCCTCGTCGCGCATGATCACCTATCGGGGAAAGCTACCGGATTTCCCATGAGATGTGATGGGCGCGGAACACGGTCAAGTTTGGTATCTTCCTCGGGTCCAGCCCATTGTCCTGAAAGGGAAGAAGATGACTGCCATCCAAAACCGGCTAGGGCGAAATGCCGAACTCATCGCCCGGGCGGAAGACATCATGCCCGGAGCGTGTCTCGGGTTATTTCAACTCCCGTCTGACCAGGCGATGGTCATCGCAAGCGGAAGCGGCCCGTACCTCTGGGATGTCGAGGGGAACCAGTACATCGACTACGTCCTCGGCTCTGGTCCGATGATGCTCGGACACGCTCATCCCGCGGTTGTCGAGGCGGTCCAGCGGCAGGTCGCCAAGGGGTCGACGTTCTACACCTTGAATGAACCGATCATCGAGCTCTCCCACCAGATCGTCGACGCGGTCCCGTGTGGCGAGGCGATCAAATATGTTTCGACCGGAACCGAGGCAACCTTCCATGCCCTGCGCCTGGCGCGCGCCTTCACGGAAAAATCGACCGTGTTGAAGTTCGAGGGTGGGTATCACGGCGCTCACGACTACGCGCTTGTCGGCGCCATCAATGGGTTGCGAGACGGTGAAGACCGCCCACGGTCCGACTCGGCTGGTATCCCCACTCCAGTCTCGGCAACGGTCCTTGTCTCGCCGTTCAACGATCCCGATGCGGCCCGTCGCATGATTGCCGAAAACGCCAACGAGCTCGCGGCGGTGATCGTTGAGCCGTTACAGCGGGGGATCCCACCGGCTCGCGGTTTCCTCCAGTCCCTGCGCGAGGCGACCCGCGACCATGGCGTCCTCCTCATCTTCGACGAAGTAGTGACCGGGTTCCGGCTGGCGTACGGTGGCGCTCAGGAGTATTACGGCGTCGAGCCCGACCTTGCGACGTACGGCAAGGCTATCGGCGGCGGTTACCCGATTGCGGCCGTTTGCGGCCGCCGCGATGTGCTCGCATTGAGTGATCCGGCGCGACGCGGCTCCGACTCGTATGCCTATCTCGGAGGGACGCTCAGCGGCAATCCCGTCGCCGCTGTCGCCGGGCTGGCTACATTGAACGAGATGCGCCGGCCAGGGGTGTACGAGCGGCTCTTTGCCACCGGCAACCGCTTGCGTCAAGGCATCGAGACGCTGGGGCGCGACCTCGGTATTCCGGTGCAGGCGCCTGGCGAGGGGCCGGTCTTCCAAGTCTTCTTCACGGAGCGCCCGATACGCAATCACCAGGACAGCAGTGCCGCTGATGCCGCGCTGGCCTGGCAGTTCGGCCTGGAACTGTTGGATCGTGGTCTCTTTCACACACCGGGAGCCAAGTTCTACATCTCCACTGTTCACGGCGAGCTGGAGATCGCTCGGACACTCGAGGCCTTTGAAGGGGCGCTCAGGGCGGTGAAGGCGCGACGTGCTTGAACCGGGCTGGTCCGGTTTCGCGATACCCGTCGCGGTGAACTGGAGACAGAGGAGAACTGATGCGCTCCAATGCAACCCGCGGCAAGCTCGCCTCCGGTGAGCCCGTCGCGGGCCTGATCGTGCCGGTGGCAGCGCCCGTGCTCGTTGATCTCGCGGCGCTTGCCGGATTCGACTACGTCTTGATCGACACCGAGCACGGTCACCTGGGGTTCGAGGCGGCGGAGCATCTCGTTCGCGCCGCCGAGGCCGTGGGGGTCACACCCCTCGTCCGGGCTTCGCACAACGCGCCATCAGAAATTGTTCGCTTGCTCGACATTGGGGCTCAGGGAGTCATGGTGCCGCAAATCAGCAGTGTGGTCGACGCGGAGGCCGCGGTGCGCTCGGTGAAGTTTCACCCGCGTGGCAACCGTGGGCTGGCGGGCTCGCGCGCCGCCGACTACGGTCTGGCCGGCTCAATGGAAGACTACGTTGCCCATGCAAATCGCGAGACGATGGTGCTTGCGCTCATCGAGGATATGCGCGCGGTCGAGAATTTCGAGGCGATTCTCGCTGTCGATGGGATCGACGTGGTGTTTATCGGCGCCTCTGATCTGGCCCAATCGATGGGCTATCCAGGTCGGCCGAACCACCCCGAGGTTCGCGTCGCTATCGACCGTGTCATCGATCAGGGGGTCGCCGCCTCTCGGATTGTTGGCGTCAATGCCGCGACGGCGGAAGCGGCCGCTTCTTATTACCAGCGTGGCGTGCGCTTCTTCAGCCTCAGTCCATGGCACCAGCTGGTTGAGGGCTGGCGCAAGTATTTGACAACGCTCGCCAGTCGAGGAGATGGTGGGAAATAATCTGCCTGCTCCATCGGACGTCCGCGACCATTGGCTCCTTCCGTGGAGCGTGGTGTAACGAGGAGACCGTGACATGACCGCAGCGAGCTCTGGGGCGATCGTCAAGTACCGCTACGGCGAGATGACCTGGCGCGAGGTACGGGACGCGGCCGCCGCGGGACGGGTGGCGATTCTCCCGGTCGCGACGATTGAGGATCACGGCCACCACCTGCCGATCGATACCGACGTCGTCCTCTGCACGACGGTTTGCGAGCGCGGCGCCGCCCTCATTCCTGAGGAGTGCGTGCTCGTACCACCGGTGATCCATGGCTACAGTCCCCATCATATGGACTTCCCTGGCACGCTCAGCATCGACGGTCATACCTTCATCAAGTACGTGCTAGACGTGACAAAGAGCCTGGCGCACCACGGCTTTACCCGGATCCTGATCGTCAACGGTCACGGCAGCAACACTCCCTTCTGTGAAGTGATCGCTCGTCTTACCGTCGTTGAGACCGGTGGGAAGGCCCTGGCGATGGCTGTCAATCATTGGGCGCTCAACACCGTCATCAAGCTCTTCGCCGAGATCCGCGACTCCCCACCCGGTGGCGCATCGCACGCCTGCGAGCTGGAAACCTCGATGTACCTGGCGATCAAGCCGGAGCTCGTCGATATGAGCCAGGCAGAGGCCGACATGGACCCCTACCCGACCACGAGCATTCCGCCCTGGACCGATCTCGTCGCCGGTCGGCCCGCGGACGCCTCAGTTGTCGCCTGGATGCCGTATTGGAGCACGTTCAGCAAGGTCGGCGTT
>JAHWJF010000039.1 GCA_019348515.1 Chloroflexota bacterium
GGGAACGGAATCTCACCAATCAGCTCGATTGGTTGCCACCCGTCATACGCGCTGAGATCGAGTTGCGAAGGTTGGACGAACCGCGAAAGATTGACCACGCACAGCAGCACTTCGTCAGCATAGGCCCGGACGTAGGCGAGCACGGTGCGATTGTCTGCATTCAGGAACTCTAGCGACCCTCTGCCGAATGCACGGTACCGTTTGCGAACGCGAATGATCCGGCGCATCCACTCTAGCAGCGAGGTCGGCAACCGCTCCTGCGCCTCGACATTGACGGCCTGAAACCCATACACCGGATCGGCAATCACCGGCTCGTAGAGGCGGGCGGCATCGGCACGGGAGAAGCCGGCGTTGCGGTCGCCCGACCATTGCATCGGGGTACGCACTCCGTTCCGGTCACCGAGAAAGACGTTGTCCCCCATCCCGATCTCGTCACCGTAGTAGATCACCGGCGTTCCGGGTAGCGAGAAGAGGAGAGAGTTCATCAACTCGATCTTGCGCCGGCTGTTCTCGAGGAGCGGGGCAAGCCGGCGGCGAATGCCCACGTTGCGGCGCATCATCGAGTCCTTCGCGTACTCGGAGTACATATAGTCGCGCTCTTCGTCCGTGACCATCTCCAGCGTGAGCTCGTCATGGTTGCGCAGAAAGATCGCCCACTGCGCGTTGTCCGGGATGGGCGGCGTGCGGGACAAGATTTCGACGATCGGGATCCGGTCCTCACGGCGGATCGCCATGAACATGCGCGGCATGAGCGGGAAATGGAACGCCATGTGGAATTCGGGATCGTCTTCGGTGCCGAAGTATTCCACGACGTCCTCGGGCCACTGGTTGGCCTCAGCTAACAGGATCTTACCTGGAAACTCGTCGTCCACCATCCGCCGCAAGCACTGCAGGAACGCATGAGTTTCGGGGAGGTTCTCGCAGATCGTCCCCTCCCGCTCGATAAGGTACGGGACGGCATCACAACGGAATCCGTCCAGGCCCAAATCGAGCCAGTATCGTACGATGTTGAGCATTTCCTCCTGCACCGCGGGGTTATCGTAATTGAGATCAGGTTGATTACTGAAGAAGCGATGCCAGAAATACATTCGAGCTTCAGGGTCATACGTCCAGTTTGAAACTTCAGTGTCGGTGAAGATGATGCGCGCGTCGGCATACCGGGTAGGATCGTCGCTCCAGACGTAGTAATCGCGGTACGGCGAGTCGGGATCCTTGCGCCCTTCCTGGAACCACGCGTGCTGGTCGGAGGTATGGTTGACGACCAGATCAGCAATCACTTTGAGCCCGCGCTCGTGTGCCGAGTCGAGCAGTGCCTTGAAGTCCGCAACAGTGCCGTAGTCGATGTGAATACTCGTGAAGTCGGAAATATCGTATCCATCGTCTTTGAAGGGCGACGGGTACATCGGGAGGAGCCAGATGCAGTCGACGCCGAGCTGCCTGATGTAATCGAGTTTCTCGGCCATGCCCCGGAAGTCGCCGATCCCGTTGTTATCCGAATCGAAGAACGACTTGACGGGCGCTTCGTAAAACACCGCGTCTTTGAACCAGAGCGGATCGCTGCTCATCTCACCTCCAATGGAGACCGCCGCACGTCGGGCCTGATTGACCCCTCAACGTCACGCATTATCCCTACCAACCGCCACGTCTGACGAGATTTCTGACGAAACCCGGCCAGAGCGATATCATGATGATGTGATCCACTCTGTAGTCTCCTCTCAAGAGGCAGCCCTGTATGGGTGAGCTCGTCGCCGGACAACCCGCACTGCGCATCGAAACTGTGGTTTCGTTGCCGCTCGATATGATCTCGGTGCTATCTCTACTCTACCGCGCGGTGCCGGGCAGCGATCTCGATCCCTGGCTGGTCGCGGCGCGGCAGCGCCTACCGGAGCCGGTCCGAGCCGATCTCGATCTGCTGCACGGCTTCTCCGGGCGGCTTCTCTACTATCCTGAGGAACCGGTCATGCGCTTCGAGCCCTTGCGTTCGGATCGCGTCGACGCCAGCTTCGCGGACCTGATCACCTTCATGGAGAGCATCCCCGCGGACGAGTACCGCGCCATGGTGGCGCACGCCCTGGAGCGCGTCCACGCCGACCTCGAGCTCCGTTGGCGACCGCCCAGCGATGACGAGTCGTGGGCCCGCTCCCTGGCCCCAACGCTGACGACCACCCCCCTGGCCGAGGCAATGGCGCTCATTCGCAATCCGTCGGAGTTGAAGCGACGCACGATTTCCCTCTACGACCGCGTTTGGAATGGCGTGTACGAGGAAACGCGAGACGCCGCGCTCCCGACACTGCGGGAAGCAGCGCGCCGGGGCACGGCGTTCGGCGACCGCGCGTTTCCGGAGGCCTACGCCTCCCTCACCGGCCAACGCGTCCCGGATGTGCTCGATAGTCCGCCACCGACCATCACCCGCGTCGCATTCTGCCCCTCAGCCCATCTCGGCGGCTTCATAAGCTATATCGCCTATGCCCCGGATCTGATTGTCTTTTTTGCGGCGCCGCAGCTCATCGATCGCTGCCAACAGCGTGATGCCGCGCCAGCGCGCGGCAGTGAGCCGGACCTGCCGCCACCAAGCGGCCAAGCCGATCTGCTTGACGCGACGCGGGCCCTGGCAGATCCGACACGACTCCGCATGCTCGATCTCTTGCTGGAGGGCGAGCTCTATGCCCAGGAGATCGTCGGTCGCCTCGGCGTCGCCCAGTCGGCCGTCTCGCGACACCTGTCGCAGCTCGAGCGAGCTGGACTGGTCACGGTTCAGGCACGCCGGGGTTCAAAGTACTACGCCGTCAATCCCGAGACGTTCGAGGCTGTGGCGTCTGCGCTCATCCAGCGCGGTGCAAGAGCACGAGAGCGAAGACGGTAGTCTCCAACGCCTCTCTCGGGTCATTGCGTGAGGGGTGATGGGCGCTGATCCTTCGTCAGAATCGCGCGTCGAACAGGGCCCAACGCAGGAAGTAGAGCAGGAAGGCCAGAGCGACGACGTATAACGCCGGATGGACTTCCCGAGCCTTCCCGCTCGCGAGCTTGACGAGCACATAGCTGACGAAGCCGGCGCCGATCCCATTGGTGATGCTGAAGGTGAGGGGCATCACCAACATCGTCAGAACCACCGGCAGTGCCTCGTCCAGGTTCCGAAAGTTGATCGCCCGGCGGCGCGTGGTTCCCAGTGACGCGCCGCGGTCTTCCTCAGAAAGCACGCTGACCATCAGCACACCGACCACGATCAACGCCGGAGCGGTTGCCACCGCTGGAATCGCCCCGACGAGGGCGACCAATGGCAACGCCAGTAGGAAGAGCAGCCCGGTCACGACCGACACGAGACCGGTCCTGCCCCCCGCCGCAACTCCGGCGGCCGATTCGATGTACGTTGTCGCCGAAGACGCACTCAAGACGCCGCCGGCCACAGCGCCGAGGGAATCGACGAGAAGTGGCCGTTGGGCGTCCACGAGATCCCCGTCCTCAGCCAGGTAGCCTGCCTCGCCGCCCACGCCGATCAAGGTTCCCATCGTGTCGAAGAAGTCGGAGAGCATGAAGCTGACAACCGCCAGGACTGCGGTGAGGAGCCCGAGCTTGGCGAAGAACCCGAGACTGAACTGACCAACGAGGGAAAAGTCTGGACCCGCCAGTGGGTCCGGCGGCAACTGCGCAACATTACCGGGCACGAGAAAGGCGATGACCGTAGCGATCAGAATGCCGGCAAGGATCGCGGCACGAAAACCCCGCGCCATGAGGACGATCGTCGTCACCAGTCCAATCATAGCCACGAAGATCGGCCAGCTGTTCAGGGGCGTGAGGGTGAGCAGCCCGTCGACGGTTCCCGTCTGTCCCGGGATGAAGGTGATCACGCCCGAGTTGCGCAGACCAATGAACAGAATGAAGAACCCGATCCCGACGGCGATGGCCCGGCTGAGGGCAAACGGCACGACGTCCATGACGTACTTACGTACGCCAAGCAGGACGAGAACCGTGATCAGCAGCCCTTCGACGACAACGACGCCCATCGCCTCGGCTGGCGTGAGCCCCATCGTGCCGACCAGGTTGTACGCAACGATGGCGTTCAGACCGAGACCGGGGGCGAGGGCGAAGGCCCGGTTCGTGTAGAGCCCCATCGCGATGGAGAGAAGGCCGGCAACCAGGCATGTCGAGGTGGCGACGGCCCGCGGATCGAGACCGGCCGCGGCCAGGATGGCCGGGTTTACGGCAATGATGTAGGCCATGACGAAGAAGGTCGTCAGTCCCGCCAGCACCTCGGTCCGCACATCGGTGCCGTGCTGCCTTAGCCGAAAAAACCCTTCCAGACCACCCGTCGGACTTCCCGCGGCACCAATCGCGGCCCGGTTCATGCCCATGCGGCTTCTCCAGCAAAGCCCCGCTCCGTCATGGCGAACTCATCACCGAGGATTCGACATTCAACGCATCACGGACTGAGGACGATCTGTTGCCGCGGGCGGAGTGGCTTTGGACGGAACGTGCTCTGAACCCGCGCTCTCAAGACAGCGGCGTCACGCTCGCGTCCCGCTTGGACGTAGGCGTCGACCGCGGCCTCGTGGGCCGCTCGCTCCAGCGTCCAGAACGTGGGTGTGCGGGTGAGATCGAGCAGCGGATCAAGCCGGGCCGCTTCCGCAAACGCGGCCCCGGCAGCATCGAACCGTCGACCCCGGCTCAGCGCCAGGGCGCGCAGCGCGGCAGCGCGGGCCCGGCGTTCATTGGCGGAGAGGGGTGTGGCTGGGCCAGGTTTTCTAACGGTGATCTCTTCCAGTTCTACGGCCACTGGCACAGGACGTGCGCCCACGGCCGGGGCCGAATCCTCTCGCGGGGACTCTGGCGACGCGGGGCCGAGAACACCTCGATCCACGGGCACCGCTACAGCGAGAACCGGCGCAACTGCGGTTCCCGCGTCACTCGTGATTCGCCCCGTCAGGCGGCGCCAGGTCGCCGTGAGACAGAGCACGGCTGGTTGGGAGATCATCATGGCGCGGCCTCGGCAAACAAGCTATGCGCACACCGTCGCGCGGCGGCTTTGCGCCAGCACGGGGACCGGCGATCACGTATCTCAATTATGCGGGGATTCTGAATCGCTTCAGGCTTCGCATCCTACCATCGAGACCGTACGGACACAAGAGCAATTGTGACTGGCTGGCAGATGCCTGCCCCTTCGGAAGGAGTCCTGCGCATTGACGAATCGGGTTGAGTCGAGTGCCGGTGGTGACCGGGACTCCGCGATTGCGGCACTGATCGAGCTGTCGCGACCAGCTCGCGCGATGACCGCGTTTACGGGCGCCGGAATAAGCACCGAATCGGGCATCCCCGACTACCGGGGACCCGGAGGCGTCTGGGAACGCAACGCTCCGCCGACGCTCAAGGACTTCCGCCAAAACCTCCAGACACGACAGCAATACTGGGAGGAGCGAAGCGAGCGATATCCAAATCTGCGGGATACAGATCCAAACGCCGGCCACGTGGCACTCGCGCGGCTGCAAACCGCCGGCCGGATGACTCACGTCATTACCCAGAATATCGATGGTCTGCATCAGAAGGCCGGAAGCGAGCCGGAACGAGTCATCGAGCTCCACGGGACGGCTCATCGGGTGCGCTGCCTCGACTGTGGAGCATCCTGGCCCGCGGCAGAGATTCAGGCGCGGCTAGAGAGTGAGCCTCTGCCGACGTGTGACGTTTGTGGCGGCATGCTCCGCGCCGCGACAGTGCTCTTCGGCGAAGCTCTACCGGAAGACGCCTTGCGTCGCGCCTTCGCCGCGGCCCAGGCCCGCGACGTGATGCTAGTCGTCGGCAGCTCACTGGTTGGTCAGCCCGCGGCCCGCATCCCCGAGATCGCGGTCGCCTCGGGAGCGCGGCTCGCGATCATCAACAACGAATCGACTCCTCTGGATGGCCTGGCCGACGTGATTGTGCGCGCCAGCGCCGGCGCCGTTCTCAGCACGCTCGCCGCTGCGCTGCTTGCGGGGCCTCAGGACACCCCGGCCGGTTCAGGTTGACAGACCGGACAGTAATAGGTTCCCCTTCCGCCCACCGTAATCTTGACGATTGCCGACCCGCAGGTGGTGCACGGTTCGTCTTTTCGGGCGTGCACTGTCGGGAACCCATCACGTGGGTAGGCCTTCCCGCGACGGATCGCGGCGCCCCCTTGCTCGATACCGCGGTCGAGCGCCCACCCGATGGCCGGATGTAGCCGGTCAATCTCGTCCGGGTTCAGATCGTTCGCGGACCGGCGCGGATGGATTCTCGCCCGATGCAGCGCCTCGTCGACGTAGATGTTGCCAAGTCCTGCCACTACTCGCTGATCGAGCAGTGCCTGCTTGACCGCGATCCGGCGCCGTTGCAGGCGGCCCGCAAGGTCGTCGCGGTTGAAACCGGCCGTGCCAGTCCCCTCGGGCCCGAAGCGGAACGCCGCAAGCGCGTCGTCAACGTCGTCGCTCGGCATCAAGCGCCACCAACCGAACTGGCGGATATCGCTGTAGTAGGCAACAGTCTCGTCGAACCACATCGTCAGATGGGTCGCCTTGTGTGGAAACGGTCCCTCAGGGTCCGGAACCGGATGACCGGCGACTATTCTCGTACCGTCTGGGCGTAGAACCGCCAGCTGGCCCGCCAACTTGAAATGGGTTAGCACGCTCAATCCCTCGGACCAATGAGTCACCAGGACTTTGGCTCGGCGATCAGCGGCCAAGAGGGTTCGGCCAACGAGAAGCTCGAGATCAGGGAGTGGTGAATCGCGGACGAGCTTCGGCAGGGTAAGCTCGACGCTCGACAACGTCCGCCCCGCCAGCTCGCGCTCGACAATTCTACGGATGGTCTCGACTTCAGGGAGTTCGGGCATTGTCCAGCTGGGGCTGCTCCTACCGGCCTGAGCCCTGGCTGTTCAACGACATCTCATTCCAGCGCGGCCGGGACTTGATCCATTGCACCGCGGAATGCCCGGCGCGCACCATCTCAGCCTCGTTGTTCGAAGCGCTCTGAACACGCGCCATGACATCCCACGTCGCGTGCTTGGCATCGCGATGTCGAGCTTGATGGAGCACCTGCGGCGGTCCCAACAACCGGCCAACGGTCGAATATTGAACGACCCACCCCTCGCCGGTGAGGGAGAGCGTGACCTCGGCACGGTCGCTCTTCCAGGTAAACGCGTCGCCGGCCGTGATGTCGTACTGTCCCCCACCCACTGCTGTCCCCGTCCCCTCACCAGCAGCGTGCCGCTGCGCCGAACGTTCGTCGGGCATCGCTTCGGATCTCGCAAAGCCTTGACTGGTCGTCCCTGGAAGGGACGTGGCAAAGGTCTGACGCGGCATCCCCCTGGTCCGCGGCGGCCCCAGCCGGCTCAATGCAGAAACGCGATTCTAGCTTATCGCGTCGCCTTGCTGTCACCCCCAATCTGTGACACGGACCCGGCGAGCCCATCCTCTCGGAACCGACGCTCGGTTTCGCGTGCGGCACGGATGCGTTCAACGATCGGCGGATGCGAATAGAGCATGAGGACTACCGGCCGCGGCGGGTCTGGATCGGCCAGACTCTCCGCCGCCAGTCGCTCCATTGCGTGGGCATAGGCCTCGCCGTTCCGCGTGAGCTCGACGGCGAACCGGTCGGTGCGCCGCTCGATGGCGCGACTGAACGCCGCCTGAATCGGCATCATGACAAACCCCATCGCGGTCAGGAGCAGCGCCAGTACGGGAAGGGACGCCTCGTCACCAGGGGCGGTCACCCCAGTTTGGCGACTGGTTCGCCGCAGGACCGGCGGCGAGACTCGGGAGAGGAGCCAGGCAAGTCCGAACCCAGCGCCCGCGCCGAACCCAATCAGCCGCCAAATGTCGCCGTGGACCTGATGACCAAGCTCGTGAGCCACGACTGCCTCGATCTCATCCTCCGAGAATTTCGAGAGCAGCGTGTCGCCGAGCACGATGCGCTTGGTATTACCAAGTCCGGTAAACATGGCATTCGGTTTTTCGCTCTGCCGGCTCATGTCCATCTCGAAGACGTCGCTGATCCGCACGCCACTCCGTGAGGCCAACGCCCGGATACGGGCGGCCAGCGCTTCGTCACGCAAGGGATCGAATCGATTGAAGAGGGGCATCAAGAGCACCGGGGCCAGATTGCTGAGGACGACCGTGAGGGGCACAGAGGCGGCGGCCAGGATCAACCACCAATCCCGCGTCCTGCGCCGAATGACCGCGAAGGCGGCGGTCAGGAGCGGCGTCTGCAGGAGGACACCCACAAGGAGTCCCTTGAGCTGGTCTTCGACCCAGCCGCTGGCCGTTTGCTTCGTCAGACCGAAGCGCCGCTCCACCGCATGCCCGCCGATATACGAGATCGGCAGGGCGGACAGCCACGAGAGCGCCGTGGTCAACGCGATGAACACCGGCGCGGTCAGAGGCCGGTCGGGCAGCAGACGGTCGATTGCCTCCTTGAGCCGGAGCGCCCGGCTATCCGACGCGAACCACGCGAGTCGCACCACCGACCAGAGCGTCGACGCGATGAGAACGACCAGCCTGGTTCGGCTGTAGCGTTTCGCCTTGGCCACGTCAAGGCCGGGAATATCGATGCGATCAGTATCAGCCTTTGTCATCAGTGGTGCTTTCACGTTCAACGCGGCGTTTTACCGCACCGGTGTGGCCACCGGCACCCCGTTGTCCAGGTCCAGCGGCTCGTACGGGGCGTATCCCGTAAGCTCGACGTAGCCATACCCGCCTACCGGTTGACCGCGAAACGTCGCCTCCACGACCGCCTCGCCCTCCCAGTAGATCACACCCGTCGTCGCCCGTGTGTCGAGCTCCTGGTCGGACAGCGATGGGGTTACGTGCATCGTCAGGTCGTGGTCCGGCACGTCTATTGTCCATCTTGAGGGATATGTCGTTCCGGTCCCCGGGCTAGTCCACTCGCCCTCGGCGTTCACCAGGAAGTCTCCGGCGCCCAGGACGGAGAGTTGCCCAGTAGGGCTCACGATCGACCCGTCGACGCGAAGTGCCTCCCCCTCGACGTCGCGAATCAGGTAGAGCATCACGTCCGTTCCGTCCTCGAGCTGGACCGCGAACCAATCCCACCCGCCATCCTCGAATGTCTCAAAATCACCCCACTGGTGATCCATCCAGGCTTCGCCGGTCACCGGCAGCGGTCCCTGACCGAGGTCGAGCGTGCCGGAGACATTCAGCCGCGTCCAAGAGTAGTAGTAGGAGGCAGTGCCATTGCCATAGTCGATATATCCATCGCCGTCATGCAGTGCGGCGGCCTTCGTGGTTGCCGCTTCGAGACGCACGGCGTACCCAGGCATGCTGGCGGCCAGATCGAACTCGCCGCCGCCACCCCGCATCGTCCACCCACTCAGGTCGATGTCGAGCGGCGCCGCGTCGCCGGCGACCCCCGCCGCGCCCTGGATCCGCTGATCGAAATTGAACCGGCCGTCTGGATTGTCCGTGACCGCGAAGTGCGAGACGTACCCTTCGAGATCGCTGTCCCGCGCCCGAAAGGTGACGTATTCGAATCCATAGCGACCGCCATCCTGGGTGAACAGATGCCCGGTGAAGTACCACCACTCGATGGTGCTGTCGTGCGGACCATCGTCTCGCGGAAACTCGATCGGAACCGGCGCGTCGGAGGCACTCGGCGTCCCCTGAGACGCCGCGGTGGCCGGCGCGGCAAGCGCGACTAACGTCAGGCAGGCTAACAGCCGTCCCAGCGCGACCAAACGCGGCGCCAATTGACCCGACTTCACACTGACTCCTCCACTAACGGCCGCGCGGGCAGCACCCGTCGCAATGGTGACGGCAACCACCAATTCCAGTCTCCAAGCAAGCGCATGGTCGAGGGCACCAGCAGCGCCCGCACCACGGTGGCGTCGAGGAACACGGCGAGCGCGATCCCGAAGCCGAGGGCCTTGATCAGCACCACGTCGGCGGTGACGAACGACGCGGTGACCACCACCACCAGAAGTGCGGCCGACGTGATAATCCGCCCCGAGCGCTGCAATCCGATAGCCACGGCTTGCGTATTGTTCCCGGTCCGCTCCCACTCCTCGCGAATCCGCGACAGCAGGAAGACCTCATAGTCCATGCTCAAGCCGAAGAGGACGCAGAACATGATCACCGGCAGCGACGCTTCGACGAACCCGAGTGCGGTGAAGCCCAGAAAGCGGCTCAGATGCCCCTCCTGGAAGACCCAGACGAGCGCGCCGTACGACGCCAGGATCGACAGCCCGTTCATCAGGACTGCCTTCAGCGGTAGGAGCACGGAGCGGAACAACACCAGCAGCACCAGATAGGTCGCCGCGACCACGAGCGCGATCGCTTTCGGGAAGTCCGCATACATCTCGGCAACCACGTCGACGATCTCCGCCGTTCCCCCATCGACGAGGACCGTCAGACCAGCGGGCTCCAGCGACCGCAGCTCGGTGAGCAGGGCCTTGTTCTCCTCGTCGTTCGGCAGGTAATCGGTGTACGCCAGGATGACGGCCGCATTGTCGTTCACGAGACGACCGGCACCGGTATCGACTCCGAGCCGGTTCAGGCCTCGTTGCAGCATGGCCACCCCGACTGCCTGCTCTTTGGGGAGGGCCGGAGGAACGACGCTTTGCACCCGAGTCACGCGCGGATCGGCGCTAAGCCGTGCCCCAATATCGTAAATCTCGCCAAGTTGCTCCCCGGAGAAGATGTCCCCCGGAGATTCGGATTGGAGGACGATCAGGAACGGCGAAATTTCCCCGGCTCCATACTCCTCGACCAGAATGTCGAACGCCTGTCGTGATGGCAGGTCGGGCGGCAGGATCGTAGCGTCGGGCGAGGAAATATTCGCCCGCAGAAACGGAGCGCCGAGCAGCAGGAGCAGGGCCAGCGTCGGGATGAGCACGGCGATTGGTCGCGCCATCACGGCGTGCGAGAGGCGGACCCAGAACCCTTCCCGGCCGGCATCGACAACGGATCGCCACGGCAGTGAAAAGCGGTCGATCCGGGTCCCGACGACAGAGAGCAGCGCTGGCAGCAGTGTGAGCGCGGCGACGGTCGACCAGGCGACGACGATGACGCCGGAGATGCCGACGGAGCGCAAGAACATGAACTCGAAGAGGGCGAGTCCCATCAGGCCGATGAGCACGGTCGCGCCGGAGAAGAAGACCGCTTTGCCCGCCGTGGCAACGGTGCGCTCGACGGCTTGGGGCACGTTCCCGGCACTAAGTGCCAGCTCCTCCCGAAAGCGAGATGTGACGAACAGCGAGTAGTCGACCGCGAGGCCGAGTCCGAGCATGGTCGCCAGATTGAGGACGAATATCGAGAGATCCGTCACTCGCGTCGCGAGGTAGAGGGAGACGAGCACCAGCGCGACCCCGGCGGCGCCGACGGCCAGCGGCATCAGCGCGGCGATGACGGAGCCAAAGACGATCAGGAGGGCGATCAGCGCGATCGGAAAGACGATGACTTCGGCCCGGCGAAGATCACGCTGGCTCACCGTCTCGATGTCGCGATAAAACGCTCCTGCCCCCGCAAGCGACATCCGCACCTCGTCCTGCGGCACGAGCGCGGCTTCGAACTCCGGCACCAGTCGCTGCGCTTCTTCCGGTGCCTGCGAGAGCCCGACGATGGCGTACGCGGTATCGCCATCGTCCGAGATCAGGTGCCGATCGGCGGAAGGGAGGATGACGTCCGCGACGCCCGGCAGATCGCGAACGCCGGCCAAAGACCGGCCGACCGCCGCCTGGAATGCTGGATCATCGGCCTTCAGGGTGTCTGATTGATAGATGACGAGCAGGGTCGACGGCGCGAAGCCGAGCTCGCGCTGCAGCACCTCACGCGCTTGCGCCGCCTCCGTATTCGGTGAGGAGAATCCACCAACCTTCAGCGCCCCGCCGAGGCGGGGTAGAACCGGGAGCGCCAGGAGCAACGAGAGCCCCCAGACGATCAGGATCACCCACCGCCAGCGGTATGCCGTCCTGCCGAGAAAAGCAAACACGTTTGCGTTACTGAACCTCTCCAGAGCAGATTGCCGTGAACGTTGCATTCCAGAGCGCTAGCGAACTCGCGGAACCCCGTGTCTCTGGAGACGCGCGACATTCGGCCGGTGTTGCTTCCCTCCACAAAGCAGCAAGGCTCTTCAAGCCCGGTATGGTGCTCTGGCCCGATCAGCGACTCTGCTGAGCGTCGACGGGTTCACATGATCGCCTGAAGTGCAGTTTCCGTGCCGCGCCCGCACTACAGGAGGTGCTCTGGCGCCGGGGCGCCGATCGCCATGAATGCTCCATCCGGCGCCCGCTCGACCCGGAATACTCGCCGCACGGCATCACGTTCCAGGGGGCCGTAGATATGTGGATAGTTCCGTTCATCATCCTCATAGATCGCTGACGCAGACACACGATCGAGATCGACCTCGAGGAGGAGAAACGGGCGCGGATCGTCCGTGTAGTAACGATTCGCCACCTCGAGCACCAGCGCTTCACCGTCCGTACAATGGATGAATCCCTCGTCACCAAACACTTCTGGCCGGTACTCGTTCCGAGACCGGTGTTCCACCCATACGGGCTCCGGGGTCAGGTGGAATGTCAGGCGCATTGGTTGTCCGGCGTGCTCTCACTCAACGTTCTCTCACCTCGCAATGGTTTCGCGGTTGTGTCAAAGCCGATCACGATACCGCACCAATCGGTGATCGGTGATCAAGGATCGCCCCGGGGCTCGTCCGCGGTTGCGTTGCGCCTAGGACAACGCGCCCGGCCGGTAGCTAGCCGTCCTGCTCGATGGCCTCGGTCCAATCGAAAACTTCGGCCTGTGTCATTGATCCACCGTGCGAATTGAGGCGCGGGTCGTGGTATCCCCAGTCCTCGATGTCGGTGAGGTACTGGGCACGAGAGATAAGCGGCCCCCTGCAGATGCGATCGGTATCGGGCGCAGAGTGGAAAGCCGTTGGAACTCGCTCAAGCAACTCATGAAGGACCCAGTCAGGGACATTCGACGCCTCGGCGGGGTACACGTACGCGAACAGAATGAGGTGGCTGAGCAGGACCGGCCAGTTCTCGCCGAAGCGCTGCAGCAATCTCGGCCAGTC
>JAHWJF010000389.1 GCA_019348515.1 Chloroflexota bacterium
GCCGCCCCCCGCCCCCCCGGCCCCCAGGAGCGACCCCACGGTCCGGAACCGACGGCGGCGCACAAGGTCCTGCTCGGTCATGAGCTGCCGAAACGCGGCGGCCTGATCGATTGGGGCGAGGTGAACCGCCGAGCCGAGGCCGTGTTTTTCCAGCTTGGCGTGGATATCCGGCCGTCCGCGCTGGCCGGTAATCTACCGATTGCCCAGCGACAATTGGTCGCCATCGCGCAGGCGCTGTCGCACCAGGCAACGTTGTTGATCCTCGACGAGCCGACCTCCGCCCTGAGCAAGCAGGAGGCGGAGCGGCTCTTCGAGATCGTTCGCGGTCTCAAGGCGCGGGGGCTGACCATCATCTACGTCTCGCACCGGCTGGAGGAGGTCTTCGGCATTGCCGACCGTATCTCGGCTCTGCGCGATGGCCACTACGTCGGTACTGTCCCTCGCGCGGAGGCGACGCCGGAGGAAGTCGTGAGGATGATGGTCGGCCGCGAGATCACCAAGCTCTTCCCCAAGGAAGAGCACGTCACGGGTGATGTGCTGCTCAGCGTGCGCGGGCTCTCGGCGCCGGGGGCGTTCGAGGACGTGTCGTTTGACCTCCACGGCGGCGAAGTGCTCGGACTCGTGGGATTGCAGGGGTCCGGCACCAGCGAAGTGCTGCGCGCCCTCGCCGGTCAGTACCCGCACCTGACGGGAGACATCTCCTTGCAGGGCGAGCCGATCCGTCCCACCTCGGCCGTTGAGGCGATCCGTCGTCGCATCGCCTACGTCCCCGCCGATCGACAGGGCGAAGGGCTTTTCGCCTCGATGTCAGTGCGCGAGAATGCCGGGCTGCTCCTCCTGTCGCGGCTGGCTGCGGCCGTGGGGTGGGTGCCGAACCGGTCACTCGACGAGGCGGTGCGAGAGATGGTGCAGCGTTTCCAGATCCGGGCGGCGTCGCTCGCCGCGCCAGTGAGCAGTCTCTCCGGCGGCAATCAGCAGAAGGTCGTCATCGCCCGCTCACTGTCGCTGGGCCCGCTCGTCATCCTGCTCGACGATCCGACGCGCGGCATCGACGTCGGCGCCAAAGCGGAGGTGCATCAAATCCTGAATGGGATGACGCGGCAAGGGCGAGGCGTGCTGCTCGTCTCATCGGAGCTGCCGGAGGTCCTCGCCATGAGCGACCGGGTGTTGGCCATGTACGGTGGCCGAGTCGTCGCGGAGCTACCCCATGGCGCGGACCATGAGGCAGTAATGGGATTGATCACGGGCGTGGACGGCATGGAGGTAGTTGCGTGACCGAAGAACCGCTAAATCTGGCTCTCGATTACGGGCCGAAGCTGGGAACGAAGACCGACTCCCGGCTCGGGGTGATCGGCGCCGGGTTCATCATGCGTGATGTCCATCTCGCGGCCTATGAGGAGGCCGGATTTGACGTCGTCGCTATCGCATCCCGTACTCCGCAGAATGCGCGCGCCGCCGCCGAACTGCGCGGCATCGAGCGCGTCCATGACGACTGGCGGGATCTGCTCGCCGATCCAGACGTCGAGATCGTCGACATCGCCTACCCGCCGGACCAGCAGCTTGGCATCATCCGCGAAGCGGTGAAGCACGCCGGCCACATCAAGGGCATTCTCGCCCAGAAACCGCTGACGACGAATCTGGCCGACGCGGCAGAGATCGTCCGCCTCTGTGATGAGGCGGGCATCCCCCTCGGCGTCAATCAGAACATGCGCTACGACCAGTCCATGCGGGCACTGAAGACGCTCCTTGACCGGGGTTATCTCGGCGATCCGGTCGTAGCCCAGATCACGATGCACGCCCGGCCCCACTGGCAGAGCTTTATCCGCGAGTACGACCGGGTGGCGATACTCAACATGAGCATCCACCACTTGGATATCTACCGCTTCCTCTTCGGCGATCCGGAGCGGATCCTGGTCAGTGTCCGTCCTGACCCGCGTACCGATTTCCCGCACTCCGACGGGATGGCGTTCTATATCCTGGAGTACGAGGACGGGTTGCGCGCCGTCGGCATTGACAACACCTTCTCCTGGGTCGATCACGGGATCGAGTGGCGGGTGGAAGGGACAGAGGGGGTTGCCAAGGGGACTATTGGCTGGCCCGACTACCCGGCGGGGAGCCCCAGCACGATCGATTTCCTGACCAAGCGGCGACCCGACTACTGGTTCCAGCCGCGGTGGCAGGAGCAGTGGTTCCCGCAGGCGTTCATCGGCACCATGGCCCAACTGATGCGCGCGGTTGAGACCGGAACCGAGCCGGAGATTTCAGGTCACGACAACCTGAAGACGATGGCTCTGCTCGAGGCCGCCTACCGCTCAGCGAGCGAGGGGCGTGCGGTCGACCCGCGCCAAGAGATGGCGGAGGCTCCGGCATGACCGTGAACCCATTCCATCTGGATGGCCGCGTGGCAATCGTCACCGGCGGCGGGGGCGGGCTCGGCTCGGGTATCTGCCCCGCCCTCGCCGCGGCCGGGGCCAGGGTCGTCGTCGCCGGGCGGACAAAGGAGAAGCTCGACCGCGTCGCCGCCGATGTGAACGCGGCTGGTGGGCAGGCCATCGCCGTCGAGGTCGATATCGCCGATGGGAGCTCGGTCGCGGCGATGACGGAGCGGGTGCTTTCCGAGTTGGGGGGGATCGACGTCCTGGTCAACAACGCCGCCGTCTACCACCGGAAACCGTGGACGGAGATCACCGAGGACGATTGGGACCAGGTGCTCGACACGAATCTGAAGGGCTACTACCTCTGTGCTCGCGCCGCCTACCCCGCGCTCAAGGAGTCCGGTCACGGCCGGGTCATCAACGTCGCCTCGATCACGTTTTTCGGCGGCATCCCGAACTTGCTCGATTATGTCGCCTCCAAGGGCGGCATCGTCGGGTTCACGCGGGCGCTGGCGCGGGAGGTCGGACCGGATGGCATCACGGTGAACACCCTCTCGCCGGGAGCATTCCCGACCGATGCCGAGAAGATTCATCCCGATCTGGAAAACTACAACCGAGAGATCCTCGCCGCTCAGAGCATCAAGCGGCGGGGAACCCCTGAGGACGTCGGCAACCTGGTGACCTTCCTCGCGGGCGACGCCTCGTCGTTCATCACTGGCCAGTTGATCCAGATCGACGGTGGCTGGATGATGCATTGATGCGGGTGATGGGTGAAGCGAGCAGAGCGCGACAAAGGAGTACGTAAATGCCGAAACTCGAACTCGGGATGATCAGCTCGACGTGGGCCGGAACGAAGGTCGGGACCGAAGAAGGGATTCGCAAGACCAAGGAGATCGGGTTCGACACCTACGACATTTTCGAGGATCCGCTCGATATCGACGACGCCACGCGCGAGCTGATCAAACGAACCTGTGAGGAGGTCGGGCTGCCGATTCGCTCCTGCGTCTGCGTCAGCTTCGGCTTCGTCGATTTCAACCCTTCGGTGCAGCGCTTCGCACTCGACCGCACCAAGGCCTACGTCGACCAGTGCGCCTATTTCAACGGCAAGAATGTGCTGCTGGTGATCGGCGAGTACTTCTGGGACTGTGAGGTCTTCCCCTGCTCCGCAATCTGGGACATGGCCGTCCAGCGCTGCCAGGAGTTGAGTGACTACGCGGCGACGAAGAACATCGAGATCGTGCTCGAGCTGGAGCCATTCTCCCAGGCGCTGGTCAAGGACGTGCACGAGCTGGCCCGCTTTGTCCGTGACGTCGATCGGCCGAACTTCCTGGCCAACGCCGACATCTCCCACCTCCACCTCTCCGACGCCTCCTTCGAGGATGTCAAAGAGCTAACCGGGATGATCGGGCACATCCATCTCTCCGATTGCAACGGGGAGACCCACGGCGACCTGCCGGCCGGGCACGGCGTGACACCAATCAAGGAGTACCTGCAAGCAATCGTCGATACCGGCTATGAGGGCACGGTTTCGATCGAGCTGGAGTACTCCCCCGAGCCGGATAAGATCGTGGAATGGGTGGAAGAGGCATACCGGGGCACGGCTGGGATCATGTCGGAAATTGGCGTCCGCTGACGTATTGGCACCAGAGGAGACCGGCTGATGGCCGATCGGGCTCGGGTTGGTGTCGTCGGGACCGGGTTCATCGGTCCGGTCCATGCCGAAGCGCTGCGTCGCATC
>JAHWJF010000390.1 GCA_019348515.1 Chloroflexota bacterium
TGACGGTCTGGTCGGTCGCGCTGGCACTCATCGCCGCCACCGGGTTCTCCCTACTGCCTGAAGAGGCGTTGTGGCTGATTGCACCGGTCGCCGGGTTCGGACTGGGAGGAATATGGGCCTCCGACCGGCCATTGATGGTCGGAATCGCCCCGCCGCAATACCTGGGGCAGTTCTACGGGCTGTACGCCCTGGCCGGTCGCTTCGCTGCGCTGGTCGGCCCGCTCATCTGGACTCTCGTCGTCGATGTGCTCGGTCTAGGGCGCCCGACAGCGCTCCTCGTCCTCCTGGTCCTCGTTCTCGTGGCAATGATTATCCTGCGCCCGCTGTCGTCATCGATCGGCAGGCCGGGGCCGGCGACGTAATCTTGCTCGTCAAACACGCCAAGGACATGGCCCGGCAATGGGTTCTCGCGGGGGCCAGCGCCACCCCAGACTTCGCAGGTGCCTTCTACCACGGGTCGATCAACTGGCTCCCTGATGACGCCGAACTTCCGGCGACGTCCGATGTGGATGTCATGGTCGTCCTTGACGATCCTAACCCGCCACTCAAGCCGGGAAAGATCATCTACCGCGACATCTTGCTCGAGATCTCCTACCTGTCCATCGACCAGCTTCGGCCACCTGAGCTCGTTCTCGGCCAGTACCATCTGGCCGGCAGTTTTCAGTCTCCCAGCATCATCCTCGATCCGTCGAGTCAATTGACCAAACTTCAGGTTGCCGTGGCAAGAGACTACGCCAAACGTCGCTGGGTCCGGAGGCGATGTGAACATGCTCGGAGCAAGATTTTGGGAGGCTTCTCGTTGCGGGAGTCGGACCCCTTCCACGATCAGGTTGTCGGCTGGCTCTTCCCCGCTGGCATCACGACCCACGTGCTGCTCGTGGCCGGTCTGAAGAACCCGACGGTGCGGCGCAGATATGTGGCCGTACGGGAGCTCCTGGCAGACTACGGCCGCCTCGATTTCCATGAGAGCCTTCTGGAGCTGCTGGGTTGTGCTCAGATGAGCCGGATGCGAGTCGAGCATCATTTCGCCGCGCTCACCGAGGCATTCGACGCTGCCAAAGCCGTGGTCGAGACACCCTTCTTTTTCATCTCCGATATAAGCGACATCGCCCGCCCGATCTCTCTAGGCGGCAGTGAGGAACTGATCGCGCGCGGCGACTACCGTGAGGCGATATTCTGGATGGTGGCCACCTATTCCAGATGTCAGAAGGTGCTTCACCACGACGCACCGGCGGAGTTGCGGGAGCGATACGACCAGGGGTACCGGGAGCTGCTCGCCGATCTCGGCATCGGGTCGTTTCTCGACTTGCGGCGGCGCTTCACAGACGTGGAGACGTTCCTGCCCCAGCTTTGGGACGTGGCTGAAGAGATCATGGCGGCCAATTCCGAGATCGAAGACGACGGCACTCCTGGCAATGGCGTTCGAAAGTGATTGGCTCTCGCCGATGACGCTGCCGGGACATGGGATACTTGCGGAGCACCAGGGTGATCCCTGGTCCTGGTAGCTGATAATCCCGCCGGACGCGTGACCCTCTGCGATGCCCCGCGCCGGTGTTCGAGGAGGTTCTCTTGACCGCCGTCGCTCCCCCCGCGCTCGATCGTGAGCTTGAGACCGAAGCCATCAACGCCCTCCGCGTCCTCTCTATCGACGCGGTCCAGGCCGCCAATTCAGGCCACCCTGGTTTACCGTTGGGCGCCGCCCCCATGGCCTACGTCCTCTTCACCGAGTTTCTGAAATTCAATCCCCAGGATCCGGAGTGGCCGAATCGCGATCGCTTCATCCTCTCGGCCGGCCACGGCTCGGCACTGCTCTACAGCCTGCTGCACATCACCGGCTACGATCTGTCGCTCGATGAGCTGAAAAACTTCCGCCAGCTAGGGTCGAAGACGCCGGGTCATCCTGAGCGATTGCATGCCCCTGGGATTGACGTCACGACGGGTCCTCTCGGGCAGGGCTTCGCCAATGGCGTGGGGATGGCGATCGCCGAGCGCTTCCTGGCATCGACCTTCAACCGCCCCGGGCACGACATCATCGATCACTTCACGTACGGCATCGTCTCTGACGGTGATCTGATGGAGGGGGTCACGGCCGAAGCCGCCTCGCTGGCCGGACACCTTGGACTCGGCAAGCTGATCTATCTTTACGATCAGAACGAGATCACCCTGGCCGGCACCATTGGTCTGTCCTTCTCGGAGGACATCCCCGCCCGCTTCCGAGCGGTCGGCTGGCATGTGCAAGAGATCGACGGGATGGACACCGATCAGGTCCGGGCCGCGCTGGAGGCGGCCCAAGCGGAGACGGAGCGGCCCTCCCTGATCTGCGCCCGCACTGTGATCGGCTTCGGCTCACCGAAGGCGGATACCTTCGGGGTCCACGGCTCTCCGCTCGGCGGGGAGGGTGTGACGAAGACGAAGGAGGCGCTCGACTATCCGCTCGAACCCGCCTTCTACGTCGCCGACAACGTCGTCGCTCACTTCCGGGCCGCCGGTGAACGAGGTGCGGAGAAGCATACGGCGTGGAAACAGGCGTACCAGGCCTTTACGGAGCAGGAGCCGGAGGCGGCAGCCGCACTGACGCTGGCCCTGGAAGGGAAGCTGCCGGAAGGCTGGGATAGCGATCTCCCGACCTGGGAGCCAGGCGCGAAACCGATCTCGACACGCAAAGCTTCCGGCGAAGTCATCAACGCCTTCGCGCCAAAGGTTCCAAACTTCATCGGTGGCTCAGCTGATCTCAATCCCTCGACGAACACCGCGATGAAGGGCGCGGGCGATTTCGGGTCGCCAGCCGCTCTGCTCGACCCCAGCGCCGAGCAGGGGCTCGCTGGCGGCGGGTGGGGCTATTCCGGGCGCAACATCCACTTTGGTATCCGCGAGCACGCGATGGGTAGCGCCGCCAACGGTATGGGCGCGCACGGTGGAGTGATCCCCTTCACGGCGACCTTCCTCGTCTTCGCCGATTACATGCGCCCGCCGATGCGTCTCGCCGCGATGTCAGACGTCAAGGTCATCTTTGTCTTCACCCATGACAGTATCGCCGTCGGCGAGGATGGCCCGACTCACCAACCGATCGAGCAAATCGTCAGCCTGCGCGCCATTCCGAAGCTGGTCACCATTCGACCGGCCGACGCCAATGAAACCGCCGACGCCTGGCGCGTCGCCATGACCCTCGCCGGTCCATGCGTTCTCGTCTTCTCGCGGCAGGACCTGCCGGTGCTCGACCGCTCACGCGCCCAGGGTACGGTGGCCGATGGCGCCTACATCCTTTCGGACACGAACGGGAATCCCGACCTCGTTCTGATCGGCACCGGATCGGAGGTCGATCTCGCCGTCCGCGCCGCCGCACTGCTCTTGGAGCATGGGTTGAGCGCCCGCGTCGTCAGCATGCCGTCGTGGGAGCTGTTCGACCAGCAGGATGAGTCCTACCGCGAGCGCGTGCTCGGCCCCACCGGAACGCCTCGCGTCGCGGTTGAGGCAGGCGCCACCTTGGGTTGGGAGCGCTTTATTGGCGACCGTGGCGCTGTCGTCGGCATCGACCGCTACGGCGCCTCGGGTCCGGGAGCCGAGGTCCTGAAGCACTTCGGATTCACGCCGGAGCACGTCGCGGTGACCGCTCTACGCCTCCTCGGCCAGGACGATCTGGTAGCACAGTTTGAATCCGCGTAGAGCATTCGGACCCGCATTGAACGCGTAGTGGAGGAACTGACATGCCTAGCAATCGCATCAAGCAGCTCTATGAACGAGAAGGTCAAAGCGCCTGGCAGGACGACATCTCCCGTGACATGCTCAATCAGGGCGCAATCCGCACCGCGATCGAGGAGACCGGCATCCGCGGTCTGACCTCGAACCCGACGATTTTCGAGAAGGCCATCGCCGCCGGCACGGCGTACGACGAGGAGATCGCGGGTCTGCTGCAGCGCGACCTCGACGCCCATGAAATCTTCGAGGCTGTCGCGGTCCGTGACATCCAGGCGGCCACCGACTTGTTCCGGCCGCTCTACGACGCCTCGGACGGCGGCGACGGCTTCGTTTCGATCGAAGTCTCTCCGCTCGGCGCCCGCGACGCCGCCGTTACCGCGGCCGACGCCCG